>NZ_RZRT01000069.1:0-26994 GCF_003998295.1 Mesorhizobium sp. M7A.F.Ca.US.011.01.1.1 | reverse complement strand
ACGCAGCGGTGTGAGACGGGCATTCTTGTGGATGTTCATTCGGACCCTCCGATGGATGCTGAAGCGTGGTAACTCCAGTCTCCTCGGTCCGGTCCGAATGGACAACCTCTCGAAAGCTCACACCTAGGATGGGTGCTGCCACGCGGCTCGGACTCAGCGTGCATTATCACGTAAATGTTGAGAGAATGAATGGCGCCGCGAAGGGCAATTCCAGCCGTCCAAAGCGACAGGCGTGTCGCGGCCTCGACATTGCAGTGGCGCTTACCTAACACGGCCTCACACTGCCCTCTAAACGGCCCCGAATTTGAACTGACGGCCCCTGGCCGGTTCATCGGGCAGGTCAAGGGCTAGGTGTAGTACACAGGGCTCATAACTTTCAGTTTCTAGTTGGTACGATGGGCCGTGGACGGTCGATGCAGACTTCAAGATGGCGAACGAAGCTCTCCATGCGTGCGTTGTCGAGGCAAGTGCCTTTGCCATGCTCGCGACTGGAGAGATTTCAAAATGAGCCTTGTAAGCGGAGAATGCCGCCGACGCTGTTCGGCTTGCTCGTGCCCTTGACGGCGGTAGGCTCGGCAGGGCCGAGGCCAGAGTTGCCGTAGTGGTCGTAATCGACCTCGGCTGTGACCGTGAAGCCGGGAACGACCATGTAGGCGACGTTTGCAGCCACACCAGCATCCTTGAGCTGATCACCCGAGACCTGAAGGTTGAACGAAGTTTTCTCGTCAAACTCGTAGGTGGCGCCCGCCCAGAAAGCCCACTGGCCGTTCCAGATTTTGTACGAGCCGCGCCCATGATTGGCAATTGCGCCGTTTGAGTCCTCGTTGAGACTGGCATTGGAACCGTAGCCGAAGAGTCCAAACAGCGACAGCTGGTTTGTGACAGCGACGTCGACGCGGATCTTGCCGGCAAAAGCTTCGTAATTGCTGTCATAAGCCGCGACGCCGATGATCGAGCCCCAGCCTTGCGTGTATTTCAAGCCGGCGACAACGTGCGGAATATAGCTGTCGATAGTACCGGCTGAGCCCGATCCTTGTTCGAGCGAAATCACAGTCGAAATGCCGTTGCCGGCGTCGAAGTGGTACTGAGCCACGTTGGTGTCGAAGCCGGCCGACGGAACGAGCATACTATCGAGAACGTTGCCAGCGTAGCTTGCAAACGTATCGAAGGCCGACCCCTCCTTGCCAACTCGCAGGCCTCCCAGCTCGACCCAGGCAGAAGCCAGTGCGAGGCCGCTGTTGAAATCATAGTTCTGAGGACTGTCATGCGAGTTAGCGCTGTTGCCAAAATTCACCTGGGTTTCGGTATAGGTCGTCAACGCGCCGAGCTCGGTCTGCTGGCCGGTCCAAGTTTTGAACGTGAAGCGTGTGCTGTTTCGCCAAGTGCCTTGGTCCTCGCCAGTTCTCACGTCCGAGGTTCTTGCGCTGTCATACGATCGGACGTCACCCAGGCCGATATCGTAACGGACATAGCCGCCGATGCGCAGGCAGGTCTCGGTGTTGGGAATATAGGAATATCCCGAGCCGAGGACGTCGCAGATCTTGATGTACTCGGCCGGTTCCCGCTCGGCGCCAGCTGCTCGACCGACGGAAATGGTCATCAGAGCAGTTAAGCCGAGAAGAGGACTCTTGATGTACATGTCTAGATCTCCATGAAGGAATAAAAAGGATAGAGGCGAAAGAGCAAGCTTTTCCTCTAAATTTTGTGCGTGTTGTCTCCAATATGTGGACGCCAAAGCGCTTGACACGAGAGGTGAGCCAGCGTAAAAGCCACATGTACTTATAATAGTGTTTTCTGCTAGGAGATTCATTATCGTTTACATGTGAAACACTCCGGTCGGACCGCTGCAGCTCTCCGAATAGAGCAGCAAGCGACATGCCAACCTGAAGCGTAGATGCGGCCGACACCAAAATCGGGCCGACGCGCCTTCGTCTCGCTGGAATCACTTTTTTTGAGGGTCACTGCGAAAAGAAATGTGCGACACGGTTCGCCATGTTCGATATGTGACAGTCTCGTTTAACAGCGACGGCTTCCCGTCTGACCGCAACGGAGGCCGCGCCATCCGCTACCGAGAAGGATCACTGCGCGTACGCTCCGCAAGGGCTGCGCCAGGAACAGAGGGCGTGCACGTCCGAGGCGTCGCATGGTGGCCGCAGCACCTTTTCGCCGCTGTAAGTTCGCCGTGCAGGTACATTGCGCGGCCGGAAGCGAGAGGGAGCGCACCCTGAAACGGCTGCCTACGGCTCGCCTCGAGTAATTGGCGATGAACAGTATTCTCGAGAACTTAGTCTCGACGGAAAGAGCAACGAAAGGAAGCCGCTTGGACGAGCACGATCCGAAGGAAGAACCGATCGAGACCATTTTCCGCAACGGCACAATCACTGCCGTGGGTATCCTGCTTGCCTTTTCCCTCGGCTTCCTCACTCATTGGGCCGCGAACCCCTTGCCATGGCAACTCTACGATCTGTTCGCCGTAGTGCCGATCCTGCTCGGCATCGCACTGCAGATGAGAGCGCTGTCCATGCTGCTCGACATGAGTTCCTTGCGGCGCCCCATCTACGAACGCGCCAATCGCATTTTCATGGTCGGCCTCATCCAGACCGCGTGTGGCGTCGGCATGGCCATCTTGGTCGATCTTTTCGGGATATCGGTAGGGGGCACGCTGCCCGGCGCTTGACGACAAGCCACACCGCTCTTCGCTCGAAGCGACGTCAAGCCGGGGAACCTTGTGCACCCCCTAGCGGCGTCCTCCTTTCATCAAATGAGCCGACGTCAGCTTTAGAGCGTCTCGGTGGCTAAAGCCGGTATGGTTTTTCGGCCGGCAGGGAAGGCCGCTGGCTGGACCTGGATGGCGTCTGAACGAGGCTTGACAGGTCCGTTGCGTCGGACATGAATTTCGCATTGCAAAGTTCTTCCGCAGACGCCTCAAGCACACTGCACTGGCGTCACGTACTCAGACGTTGAATGCGGCACCGCACCATCACCTCAGGCGCAACCATGGCACGCGCGCTCCCCGGCGTGGTTGACCCCATCCTGTCCAAACGAGACTGCGACATAAGCGGGACGCACTGACTTAGGTCAGAGACCAGGACGAGCGCGCAACGAAAGAATGATGGATGAGCGACGTGGGATGACAGCTCCTTGCACACCTCAATCCTGACAAAGTACCGGGACCCCCGGCCGCCTTGGTATACCATCTATCCGACTGTGCCAGACTTCTCTGCGGCAGTTGGTGCTGACGATTATGAGGAATGGCTGGGGGGCCTCCCGGCCGACGAATCGGTGTCGCTCTATTTCCACATTCCGTTTTGCCGATCCATGTGCTGGTATTGCGGCTTCCCTACCGCGGTCATCCGTCGCAACGGCCCGATCCTTAATTATTTAGCGGTGCTGCGTCAGGAGATCAGTTTGGTGTCGGAGCAAGTGCGGCAAGGGCTGCCGGTGAGCGATGTGCATTTCGGCGGCGGAACGCCTCACCTTATCGGGCCAGCCGAGCACTTGGCGCTGATGGAATTTCTACGCCGCCACTTCGCTTTCAGCAAAACTGCTGCGATCGCCGTGGAGATCGATCCCCGAACGTTCACACCGGAAATGGCCGAAGCCCTGGCAGCTAACGGTGTCAACCGCGCGAGCATCGGATGCAGAGCTTTGATCCCGATGTGCAAAGGCGATCAATCGGATCCAGAGTAAGGTGCAGACGGCCGCTGCAGTCCAAAATCTCCGCCGGCATGGCGTTGGCCATATCAACTTCGACCTCATCTTCGGTCTACCGAAACAGACTGTGCAGTCCTGCATCCAGACCGCGATGGCTGCGGTCGCCATGCGCCCCAACCGGCTTGCGGTGTTCGGATACGCGCATATTCCTTCCGTGATAAAGAATCAGCGCCTAATCGAGCAGGCAGGTCTACCGGACGGCGATCTTCGCGCCGAACAGGCTGCAACTGTCGCCGAGACACTGGTTGGCGCTGGCTACCGGGAGATCGGGCTCGATCATTTCGCTCCGCCGGACGACGAACTTGCGCTAGCGCCAGAAGACCGGGCGCCTACGGCGTAATTCGCTGGGATACTCGGCCGATACTTGCAAAACGTGATCGGCTTCGGCGCGTCGGCTATTGGCCGAGTCCGCGAGGGGTATGTTCAGAACGAAGTAACACGGGATTCTTACGCCCGGCACATCGCAAGTGGACGTCTGGCGACATCAAAGGGTCACCGTCTGACCGACGATGACCGGGTGCGCGCAGCGATCATCGAGCGACTGATGTGCGATTTGGAGGCCGACGTGCCGACCATCTGTGCCGCCCACGAAATCGAACCAGCTCGTTTTCTCGATTCAGTTGAGAGTTTGGTGACGCTGGCTGAGGAGGGGATCCTGGACGTCGAAAACGGCTTCATCCGCGTGCGGCCGGAGCACCGCTTTGTTGTTCGCGCCGTTGCTGCTGCATTCGATGCTTTTCTCGCGAATCGATGAGTTGAGGCCACGACGCCGAAAGGCATCAGACCTTGTTTGGCGCTCGTCGGCATGGGCTCTCGCAGAAGACTCCGCAAGCGTATGCAGGGGACTTCCACTTGACGCCGCGTTCACCATCATCTCGCCTGGGTGCGCGCGAAAGCGCACAACCCGGAGCACGCTGCTCTCGGTGTGAGGCTGTGCTCTGCAAAGCACCGGTGATCCACCCTGTCCCTGGACAGCAGCTTGATGGCGTCATCTTGGAGGACGAGAAAAGATTGTCGAGGTACGGGTACGAATTGCCTCGGTCGTCCGTTCAATCGAAAGCACTGTCTGCGGAGGCACCTCTCCTTCATGCAGTGACAGGAGATGCTGGGCGACTTCCTTATCTGCTGCGGTGAGTCGATGATTTAGGCGGAGAAAGTCCATCCAGGTGGGGGTGCGGAATGTCTCCGTCCAAAGTGACGGTGTTTGCAGATTTCGCTGGAGCGTCCAGTTTCGTGCACCGGCACGGCTCTGGACGTGTCGCCGCGTGCGCATGGAGCCCAGAAAGGCCTCGATATTTTCCTCCGATATCAAATACTCGACCTTGGCCACGATAGGGCCACTTCTGGGTTTCAGATCGAGAGCCACGTCCGGCGGATGAAAAACTGAACTTTCTTGATCGGTTTCTTCCCAGGGACGGACCGGCAACACGATCCCCGCTGCTGCAACCAGCAACAGAGCGCCTGCGGCGCCCTCCAATGCTGAGGTCAAGGAATAGTTTTGCGCGACAGAACCCCAGATCCAGCTGCCAGCAGCCATACCGCCTGCGCTCAAGGCGTAGTAAATGGAGAGCGTGCGGCCTACAACCCACCTTGGGCTTGCCAACTGCACCGACACGTCAATGCCCGTCCAGGTGATAAGCCAACCCGCTCCGCCGAGCGCCAGCGAAATGGCCGCCACAGGAAGCGACGATGTAAGGGCAAGGGAGAGGCAACAGACTGCACAAGCCACAGAGGCGAAGGCCACCAGCCTGTTTTGAGACGTGACCTTCCTCAAGAAGCCGTTGCCCATACCCGCGATGAAAGCACCCATGCCGAAGCCGGCCAATAAGATACCGTAGACAATTGGCCCACTCTTCAACTGATCCCGGACGACGAGGGGGAGCAACGCCAGAATGGAGATGCTTGCCAACCCGAAAAGAGCGGCTCGGGCGGTCGCTGCCCTGATCTCCAAAGACATCGCCGTAAAGCGCACTCCGTCATGAATTGCCGTCGTCATTCTCTCACGAGGGAGAGGCGAAGAGCGGACCTCCCATTTGGTGCGCCATATCGCGCTTATGGGCGCCAGATCACTCACCGCAGCCAAGGCGAAAGCGGCCAGCGGCCCAAAGACGGCCAGGATCACGCCCCCCAAGGCTGGACCAACGCTGCGCACAATGTTGTATCCGACGGACATAAGCGTCACTGCGGCCGGAATGTCGCGTTTGTGAAGGATATCGCCGACCGAAGCGTGCCAAGCCGGATCATTCAAGGCAAAGCCGCAGCCGGCCAGGAAACCTAACCCGAGAATCAGCCAAGGACTGACAAATCCCAGACCCACAGAAATCATCAGCGTCGTCGACGCCGATGCTATCAGGCAGTGTCCCGCAAACATCACCCACCGGCGGCTGAAGTTGTCGGCAATGGCTCCGGCGAAAACTGAGAGGAAGAACACCGGCAATGTGGATGCGGCCTGGACGAGTGCCACCATGAGGTCGGACGCTGAAATCGTTGCCATAAGCCAACTGATGGCGACCGTTTGCACTAGCCAACCGAGGCTGGAAATCTGGGTGGCCGCCCAAATTGAGCGAAACACCTTGTTTCGAAATGGGGCGAGCGTCTTTGAAACGGGCGGTTGGGGATTTTCGCTCTGCATGAGGTATTGCTGGCCTTCGATGAGCGCTGCGATTTGAGCAAGCGGGTCGATACTTAGACATCGCGGAGCACCGCACGGACCCCAGCTCTATGGAGCTTGCCGGCGACTATTTGCGTATTGAGCCATTCTCATAGTCTCATTCATGAGCAGTCCTGTGCGCAAGCATTGCTTTGCTAAATTCCCACCACAAGCGCGCCGCCGCTGAGACCCGCACCCGCTGCCGCCAAGAGGACTTTCTCGCCAGGCCGAAACGGCTGCGCCCGATGGGCCAGCGACAATGAGAGCGGGATCGTCGCGGCGGAAGAGTTGCCATATTCGGCGATCGTCTTGACGATCGAGTGATCAGCGATGCCGAGGTTCCTGCCGACCGCGTCGAAAATGCGCGCATTGGCCTGATGCGGCACGAAACGATCGAGGTCTTGCGGCCTCAGTCGGGCAGCAGTGAGCGCATCTCTCGAGCAGGCGGTCATCATCTCCACGGCCTTGCTGAATACTTCACGGCCGTCAGTGATCGTCATCCGTGTCTGCGCGAGGTCGAGGTCGGCATGGAACGGAGTGTTGCTTCCCCCGGCGGGAATCTGGATTAGCCCGTAGCGCGAGCCGTCGGAATCCACCGAAGCGCCGAGAATGCCTCGATCCGGGTCATCGCAAGGACTGATCACCATGGCGCCGGCGGCATCGGCAAACAGCACGGCGCTGGCGCGCTCGGCCAAATTGATGCGGTGGCTGAGGATGTTGGCGGCGATGACAAGGCTCGCTTTGCCGTGCAGGCGGGTGAACCCGTCGGCGAACATCAGCGCATAGATGAAGCCGGCGCAGGCGCCGGTCAGGTCGATCGCTCCGGCGCGGCCTAGCCCCAGCCGATGTGCGACCAGCGGCGCGCTTGGCGGCAGAAGGTGATCGGGCGTCGACGTGGCGAGCAAGAGTAGACCGACGTCGCCGCGGTCGATACCGGCATTGGTCAGCGCCATGTCGCCGGCAGAGGCGGCAAGGCCCGACAGCGTGTCTTCGTCTGTTGCCCAGAAGCGCGAGCGAATTCCGGTGCGCCGCTCGATCCAGCCGGGCTCAAGCCCGAGCCGGTCTTCGATTTCCGGGTTCTCGACCTTGCGCGTCGGCGCATGATGGCCGAAGCCGAGAACGCGCGACGATAGGTTCATGGCCGCGAGCCGAAGCGTTCGCCGGCCTCCTCTATCGCGTCATAGAGCCCGTCCAATTCGTCGCTGGTGATGCAATAGGGCGGCAGAAGATAGAGGACATTGCCGAGCGGGCGCACCAACAGGCCGCGCTCAAGGAAAAAAGCGCGCAGTTTTGGCCCGATCTCGGCCAGATAACCGGCTGAGCCGGTGCGTAGGTCGAGTGCCGCGATGGTGCCGGTTGTCCGGCAGTCGGTGAAATATGGATTGTCCCGGAAGCGTTGCAGCCCCGCGGCCTGCCTCGCGCTCAAGACCGCGATCCGCTCGGCCACCGGCTCGTCACGCCAGATCTCGACATTGGCAAGTGCTGCCGCGCAGGCGATCGGATTGGCGGTGTAGGAGCTCGAATGGAAAAACGTCTTCTTGCGATCCTCCGAAAAGTGAGCGTGGAAGATGGCATCGGTGGCGATCGTGGCGGCCAGCGGGATGGTACCACCGGTCAGACCTTTCGAGGTGCACAAGATGTCGGGCGAGACGGACGCCTGTTCGCAGGCAAACATGGTTCCGGTGCGCCCCCAGCCGGTCATCACTTCATCGGCGATCACGAGCGTGCCGGAGGCTTCGGCGATCCTCTTCAATTCGGCAAGAACCCAGGCCGGATACATCAGCATGCCGCCGGCGCCAAGCACCAGCGGCTCGACGATCAGCGCGGCTGCGCGCCGGTCGCGGCTAACGGCCTCGAACCGATCCAGCGTTTCCTGCTCGCGCCCGGCGGCCGGGAAGGGGATGGTGTCGACCTCGAACAGCAAAGGCTCATAGGCGGCGTTGAAGACGCCACGGGCGCCGACGCTCATCGTGCCGATGGTGTCGCCATGATAGCTGTGCTCCATGACGGCGATGCGCGAACGCGACGCGCCGATGTTACGGAAATAGCCGAGCGCCATCTTCAGCGCGACTTCGACTGAGGTCGAGCCACTGTCGGAATAGAACACCCGGTGGAGGCCGGCGGGTGCGATGCCTACAAGCGCCTCGGCCAGCCGTTCGGCCGGCTCGTGGGTGAAGCCCGCGAAGATGATCTGGTCGAGGCTCGAGGCGGTCGTCTCGATGGCCTTCATGATGCGGGGGTGGCGATGGCCATGGGTGACGACCCACCAGGAAGAAATCGCATCGAGGATGCGGAAGCCGTCGGCCTTGTGGAGATAGGCGCCTTCAGTCAGCACGATTTCAGGGAGCGAGGGCTCTAGCGCGTGCTGCGTGAACGGATGCCAGACTCGAGACTCCGCCATCAGTCGCCTCCGGCAATCATGGCCAGGTCGAAGCCGGAAATCATTGCATCTCTCAACGTTTCACCCGTCAGCGGACCGAGGTGCGGCAGCCTGCCCAGCTGCGGCACGCCGCCGAATTCCACGATTGTCCTTTGTGTATCGGCCACCTCTTCGCCAATGAAGGCAATGCCGATGAGCGGGATGGAGCGGGCTCTCAGGGCCTCGATCGACAACAGCGTATGATTGATGGTGCCAAGCGCGGTGCGGGCGCACAGTATGACCGGCAGCCGCCATTGTTCGAATATGTCAATGAACCTTGTCTGTCGATTGAGCGGCACCATCAGCCCGCCGGCGCCTTCGATGACGAGCGGTGTCGGCAGGACCGGAAATGAAAGATCGTCGGCCTCGATCGCGACGCCGTCGATTTCGGCTGATCGATGCGGCGACAGCGGCATCGTCAGTCGATAGACTTCGGGCAGCACGCGTCCGTCGGGCAAGCCGGAAAGCCGGGCGACGACCTCGCTGTCGGTCTCCTCGTTGAGGCCCGATTGCACCGGCTTCCAGTAGAAGCCGTCGAGCAGCCCGGCAAGTCCGGCCGAAAACACTGTCTTGCCAATTCCAGTGTCTGTTCCGGTGACGACGATGCGTTTGGTCATGCTGTGGCCAACACTCCGACGAGAGCCTCGACCATGGCGGAAATGTCGGCTTCGTCGACGTTGAGAGTCAGCGAAATGCGCAGGCGCGACGTACCCTCAGGCACTGTCGGCGGGCGAATGCCGCGTATGTCGAAGCCGCGTGCCTGCAGTCCTGCCGCCACCGCCATGGTGCGGCTGTTATCGCCGATCACAAGCGGCTGGATCTGCGAGCCGCTGGGCATCACGCCGCAGCGTTCGGCCAATTGCCGGCTCGCGAAAGCGACACGCTCGTGCAACTGAGCACGACGCATAGGCTCGTCAGACAGAATAGTCAGCGCCTCACGTGCCGCGACTGCCATCAGCGGCGATGGTGCGGTCGCATAGATGAATGGCCGGCACCGGTTGATAAGATAGTCGCACAGTGTTCGCGGTCCGGTAACGAGCGCGCCGGATGCGCCAAGCGCCTTGCCGCATGTGTGGAGCGTGACGATGTTGTCGCGGCCTTCATACGCGGCGGCCAGTCCCCGGCCGTCCGGTCCCCAGACGCCGGTGGCATGCGCTTCATCGACGACGATGAATGCCTGGTACCGATCAGCCAGCGCGACCAGGCTCTCCATCGGCGCACGGTCGCCATCCATGCTGTAAAGGCTTTCGAAGGCGATCCACACCCGCCCCATGCCGCCTTCGGCGCGCCAGCGGGTGATTGCGTCCTCGACAGCGTCGACGTCGTTGTGCGCGGCCAGCTTGAACTCAGCGCGCCCGGCCTGGGCACCCTCATGCATGCTGGCATGAGCGAGCTCGTCGAGGACCAGCAGGTCGCCTTTCTGCGGCAGGGCCGTCAGCAGAGCGAAGTTGGCGATATAGCCGCTGCCGAAGAACAGTGCACGCTCGGCTCCGAAAAATGCCGCTGCGTCCGCCTCCAGTTGCTCATGTTCCGGTGCATTGCCGCGCAACAGCCGCGATCCGGTGGCGCCCACTGGCGTGCCCCGCGCAATCGCCGTCGAAACCGCATCGCCCAGTCTTTTGGAGGCGGCAAGTCCGATATAGTCGTTCGACGAGAAGTCGAGCCCGGCGCGCGGTGCGAGCGTCCGCAACCGGTCCTTGCGCCCCAGTCCCCGCAAGGTTGCGTCATAGCGGGCAAGAATTGCCTCCTTCATTGCGTGGCGAGTTCCATAGGCTCAATGCCGAGGCGCCGGAACAGAAGGGTATCCTTGTCCTCGCCGGGATTTCCCGCCGTCAGCAGCGTGTCGCCGACAAAGATCGAATTGGCGCCGGCAAAGAAGCACAGCGCCTGCGTTTCGTCGCTCATCGCCGTCCTGCCGGCGGACAGCCTTACATAGGATTTCGGCATCATCACCCGCGCGAGCGCAACGATGCGGACGAAATCGATCGGATCGATGGCGTCGGCCGCGGCAAGCGGCGTGCCTTCGATGGGAATAAGCATGTTGATCGGCACGCTTTCCGGCGGCTCGGGCAGGTTCGCGAGCGTGACCAGCATGTCGATGCGATCGGTCTTTTCTTCTCCCATCCCGACAATGCCGCCGCAGCAGACTTTCATCCCAACCGCGCGCACGTGCCCAAGCGTTTTCAGCCGGTCGGCAAAAGTCCTGGTTGAAATAACCTCGCCATAGTAGCGCTCAGAGGTATCGATGTTGTGGTTATAGTAGTCGAGACCGGCCTGCTTCAGGCGAGCAGCTTGCTCAAGATCGAGCATGCCGAGCGTCATGCAGGTCTCCATGCCGAGGGCCTTGACGCCCTCAATCATGGCGACCACAACGTCCATGTCGCGCTCCTTGGGACTTCGCCACGCCGCGCCCATGCAATAGCGCGTTGCGCCGCCATCACGCGCCTTGGCCGCTTCGTCGATGACATGCTTGACGTCCACCAGCTTCGACGCCTTCACACCGGTTTCGTAATGCGCAGACTGGCTGCAATAGCCGCAATCTTCGGGGCCCCCGCCGGTCTTGATGCTAAGGAGCCGCGACAGCTGCACTCGGTTTCGATCGAAGTTCTGGCGGTGGATCGTCTGAGCCAGGAACAGCAGATCGTTGAATGGCATGCCGTAGATGGCCTCGGCCTCTTTGCGGTTCCATCGCGGAGGCGTTCCGTCGACCGATTGCATGGTCTGGTTCACGTCGAACTCCGAGTTCATTCCAATCGTCATCGTCAAACCTTTGTTTGCTAGTCCGGTACGCCTTCTTGGCTTTGGGGCGCACTCGCTAAAGGCGAGCTGCGGCACGTCTTTCCAGCACCTCCTACGCCTGCCGAGCTGATGTTGCTCCTCACGCCGTAATCCTCAGTTCAAGTGCTTGCAGATGTTCTGGTGGTCCGGCATGTCCAGGCCGATGTCGAGGATCGGGGCGCTGTGCGTCAGCCAACCCATGGAGATGAGATCGACACCGGTCGCCGCAATCGCCGCCGCCGTTTTCGGCATCACCCGACCGGACGCCTCGGTGATCGTACGGCCATCCACTATAGAAACCGCGCGGGCAAGATCCTCGACCGACATATTGTCGAGCAGCACCGCGTCAACACCAATCGCGAGCGCTGCATCGAGCTGCTTCAGCGTGTCGACCTCGACCTCGACCTTCACCATATGCCCTGCTGCGGCGCGCGCCCGCTCTATTGCTGTGCGCATATCGCCGGCGATCGCGATGTGGTTGTCCTTTATGAGCACGCCGTCATCGAGGCCGAACCGGTGATTGGCACCGCCGCCGACGCGCACGGCGTATTTCTCCAATGCCCGCAGCCCGGGCGTCGTCTTTCGCGTCGATACAATCCTCGCCTTGTGACCGCGCACGGCCTCAACCATGGCCGCTGTGGCAGTGGCAATGCCGCTCAGCCGGCATAAGAAATTGAGGGCCGTGCGTTCGGCCGTGAGCAGGCCTCGTGCGGGTCCGGACAATCTTGCAATGGTTTCCCCGGCCCCAACCTCGCTGCCATCAGGGCGCCAGATCTGGATGTTGATCGCCGGTTCCACGAGAAGGAAGGCATACGAGACCAGATCGAGCCCGGCAACGACGCCCGCCTGCCTCGCTTTGAGCACCAACGTGGCAGTGCAATCATACGGGATAACCGCATCGGTGGTCAGGTCGCCGGATCTGCCCAGGTCTTCGAGGAGCGCAACGCGCACAATCGGTTCGATCAGGGTCGCGGGGAGGGGGGAGAATGAAGTCATATCAAGTGCTCCGTATGGTAGCCCGGCAATCGAGTGCGGCCGCGGCCCGCATTGCGCTGTGCAGTGTCAGCCGTGATGGGCGCACGTTGGCATCGTGGAGCGGGAAATCGGACCGACAGTGCGCGCCTCGACTCTCTTCCCGCCTCAGGGCCGCCGCGGCGATCATCAGTGAGACCAAAGCCGGACCAGAGGCAGCGACACTATTGGCTGCGATCGGCAGCAGGGTCGCCACCGCTTCGCGCATTGCCTCGCCGTCGCGGATGATACCCAGGGCGGCGGAGACAATCGGGCGGACCACGGAAGCGTCTGGTCGTGGAGGGACGAATGTGGAGCATCTGCGCGGTCGCCGGGTATACGACGTGCCGGCAACGCTTTCGGCAACCCAGCTCGCGGTGACCGCCGCTTCGGTGAGCGAGTTGCTGGCCAGGCGGTTGGCGCCGTGCAGGCCGGTACAGGCCACCTCACCGCAGGCCCACAATCCCTCGATGGAGCTGCGGCCGGCGCTGTCTACGGCGACGCCGCCCATGTGATAATGTGCCGCCGGGCGCACCGGGATCAGGTCGGTCGCTGGGTCGATTCCTGCGCTCCGGCACAATTCGGCGATGCCTGGAAAACGCTTGCCAAATCTCGGGCCGAGACTTTGCCGTGCGTCCAGGAATACGCGGCGTCCAACGGCAAGCTGGTGCCAAATGGCGCGCGCTACGACGTCGCGAGGCGCAAGTTCACCGCCAGGTGTGTCGGCGAGGAAGCGCTCTCCTCGCTCATCGATGAGCACCGCGCCTTCGCCACGCACGGCTTCGCTCACCAGCGGCATCGGCCGGCGCGGACCGTCGAGCGCAGTTGGATGGAACTGTATGAATTCCAAGTCGGCGAGTTCCGCCCCCGCCCATGCGGCGAGCGCCAGCCCGTGACCCCATGAGCCAGCGGGGTTTGTCGTGTCGCAAAACAGCCCGCCGACGCCGCCGGTCGCCAGCACCGCGCGACGCGTGGGCAGAGCGAGCGCGCCGGCTCGTCCTGCTGCGACCACGGCGATGACCGACCCGTCCTGCACGACCAGCCGGCGGACCTCCACATTTTCGATAATGGTGATCGAGGCTGTACGCCGAACCGCGGCGACGAGCGCGCGCACCAACTCGCGACCGGTGGCGTCGCCGGCTGCATGCACAATCCGCCGTCGCGAGTGTGCCGCCTCGAGCCCAAGTCGCAACGCGCGGTCAGGGTGCTGGTCGAAGTCGACGCCGAACCTTTGGATCGTCCTAATCGCTTCGGGTGCAGCTCGTACCACTCGCCGCACCGTGGCCTCATCGCAGAGTCCGTCGCCGGCAGCTATCGTGTCGCAAAGGTGAAAATCTGGGCCGTCGTCGCCCCCGAGACTTGCCGCAAGACCGCCCTGGGCAAGTTCACTGCAGGCTCCGGTTCCAAGCGGCGCGTTGGTCAAAAGCACGACCGGTTCCGGCGCCAGATGAAGCGCCGTCATCAGGCCGGCAATGCCGCCGCCGATGACGACCGGCGCCCCCGCGATTTCGCGAACCTCCAGACTCATAGGGAAAGCATGCGCTCGACCGCGCGGCGGGCGGGGCCGGCAATTTCGGGATCAATCCGGACCTCATGCCGGTTCTGCTCGAGTGCGGCGCGAATGTTGGCCAGGTTGATGCGCTTCATGTGCGGGCACAGATTGCATGGGCGAACGAACTCGACGTCGGGATGCGCGACCGCGACGTTGTCGCTCATCGAACATTCGGTCAGAAGGACGACACGCTTCGGTTTCTCACGCTCGACATAATCCGACATCGCCGCGGTCGAGCCGGAGAACTCCGCCTCCGCGACAACGTCTGGTGGGCATTCTGGATGGGCCAGCACGATGACGCCTGGATGGGCATCGCGCAGTTCCCGGATGTCTGCTGCGGTGAAGCGCTCATGCACCTCGCAATGGCCTTTCCAGGCGATGATCTCGACGTCTGTATCGGCTGCCACGTTCCTCGCCAGATATTCGTCCGGGAGCATCAGCACACGCGCCACGCCAAGCGATTCCACCACCGCCTTGGCGTTGCCGGACGTGCAGCAGATGTCGGACTCCGCTTTTACGGCGGCGGAAGTGTTGACGTAAGTAACAACGGGGACCCCCGGATACCGCAGCCGCATTAGCCGCACGTCGTTTGCCGTGATCGATTCGGCCAGCGAGCAGCCGGCGCGGAGATCCGGGATGAGCACGGTCTTGTTCGGATTGAGCAGTTTTGCCGTCTCGGCCATGAAATGAACGCCGGCAACCACGATGATGTCGGCGTCGACCGTCACCGCCTTGTGGGCCAACGCCAGGCTGTCGCCGACGATGTCTGCCACGCAATGAAAAATTTCGGGCGTCTGGTAATTGTGCGCCAGCACCACCGCATTGCGCTCACGCTTCAGCGCTAAGATGGCTTCAATATCGCCGGCGAACGCGGGCCATTCAACGGGTGGGATCACCCGCCGGACACGCTCATACAAGGACGCAGCCATAGGTAACGCCCCAGTCATTGGCGCCTCGATTATATTCGGTTTGACAATAAGGGAATATATCTACCTTGACTATAAGTATGTCAAGCCCGCGCCAGCGGTAATTTTGTCCCGGCGATAGCCCTGTCGTCGAGGACGGCATGCCGGAAGCGATAAAGCTTCGCCGGTCGGCCGCCCGTGTCGAGGGAGGTCTCCCCGGTCTCCTCAACAAGTTCCTGCTGCTCGACCAATCTCCGGAAGTTCGGCTTGTTGATCAGCCTGCCAGCCAAAGCTTCCACGGTTCGCTGCAGTTGCAGCAGCGTGAAGGAAGGCCGCATAAGCTCGAACACGACCGGCCGGTATTTGATCTTCGAACGCAGCCGCGCGATCCCGGTTGCCAGAATACGACGGTGGTCAGCGACCATTGGTTTGCCAGCCGCGGCCGCAATCGCGTCCCTGCCGCCACCGGCCTCCTCAATCAGAGCAGCTTCATAGAGCAACTCGTAGCGTTGGAGCGTGAGTTCCTCGTTCCAATGGCGGTCGTCGAAGCCGAAGGCTATCGCAGCGCGCTGCCGGCGCTCGCGTTGAGTGGTCGGCTCGCTGGCGCCGCCGGCCCACTCAATCAGGCGGGGCCGCAATCTATCGAGCAGCACAGGCGGCGTGCCGAAGCGGTGGTCCTCCCAGGGAAAATATTCGTACCAACTTTGCCAGCCGCACGCGGCCGAGTTCGTTGCCTGTTCCTTCCTGGTCAATGCGAGATAGCTGATTGAGATGACGCGCTGGTGGCGCTCAGTGCCGATGCGATCGCGATCGGCGAAGGTGTAGAGTTGCTCGATGTATCCAAGTGCATGGCCGGTCTGCTGCTCCACCCACCCCCTCAAACCCGACTGCAGTGATCGATGCTCAAGGGCAAAAGGTCCAGAAGGGAGGGTGTCCGCATGACCGACTGTGAGGACACAGGGCTCACTGTCGTTTACGGCGACCACGACGGCAGTCAGGTCCACTTTGGCTTCGTCAGCTTTGACGGCGGCTTTGCCTTTCTTGGTTCTTCTTGTCTGAGGATCCATGTTTGCGAAAGCGGGTTGGCCCAACGGAGCGCCTTAATCGATTGAATGTAACCTTGGAAGCCAGCACGTCAACACCGGAGTACTCAAGCGCTGTTTTTAGCTCTTCGCAGTCGCACAAAAATATGCCAAACGCGACACCCGCTGTTGGTAACGTAAGGGAAGGGGCCTCGGTTGAGCGCGGCTGGTGAGATAAAAGGGATGACTCCTCCAGATATTCGATCGCGAAAAGGCCAGACGCCACTTGTATGCTTGACGGCCTACACCACGCCGGTCGCGAGGCTGCTCGATCGCCACTGCGACATCGTTCTTGTCGGCGACAGCGTCGGCATGGTGCTGCACGGCCTGTCGTCGACGCTGGGGGTCACGCTCGACATGATGATCATGCACGGACAGGCCGTTCGCCGCGGCCTTGAACACGCGCTGATGGTCGTCGACCTGCCCTTCGGTTCCTACGAGGAAAGCCCAGAGCACGCTTTCGGCAACGCTGCGCGCGTGATGGGTGAGACCGGTTGTTCAGCGGTAAAGATCGAGGGCGGCGAGACCATCGCGGAAACCATCCGCTTCCTTACCGCGCGCGGCGTACCTGTCATGGCCCATGTGGGCCTGACGCCGCAGGCGGTAAACACGTTTGGAGGCTATCGTGTGCAGGGCCGGGGAGCCGATGCAGAGCGGATCAGGCGCGACGCCAGGGCGGTAACTGAAGCTGGCGCCTTCTCCTTGGTGCTGGAAAAGATACCGGAGCAGCTTGCACGGCAGATAACCGCCGATATCGACATACCCACCATCGGCATCGGTGCCTCGCCAGCTTGCGACGGCCAGATTCTGGTGAGCCACGATATGCTCGGGCTCTTCACCTCATTTCGGCCGAAGTTCGTCAAACGCTATGCCGAGCTCGGTGAGCAGGCTGAGGCGGCAATCGCCGCTTACGCCACCGATATGCGGAACCGGCACTTTCCGGCGGTCGAACATCTCTATGTCAACGCCTTGAAGGCCGGTGACTTCACATGAGCGTGCCGATCGCTCGAACCGTGAGCGAGCTGCGCGGCGTCGTTGCGCAATGGCGTCGCTCGGGTGCCACGATCGGTATTGTGCCGACCATGGGAGCCTTGCACGACGGGCATCTGAGCCTCGTGCGGAAGGCGCTCGAAAGGGCCGAGCGGGTGATCGTGACGCTGTTCGTAAACCCCAAGCAGTTCAACAGCCCCGCCGACCTGATTGCCTACCCTCGGACGGAAAGCGACGATGCTGCCAAGCTCGCTCTGCTGGGCACGCATCTGCTCTATGTGCCGGACACAGAGGAAATGTACCAGGTGGGCTTCGCCACGGCCGTTTCAGTGTCCGGCATCAGCGAATGCCTTTGCGGCGCATTCCGGCTCGGCCATTTCAATGGCGTGGCGACGGTCGTGGCCAAGCTCTTCCTGCAGGCCGGCGCTGACTTCGCCTTTTTTGGCGAAAAGGATTTTCAGCAACTTCAGCTTGTCAGGCGCTTGGTCCGGGATCTCGACATTCCGATCACTATTGTGCCCTGTCCGACAGTCCGCGAAGCCGATGGTCTTGCGCTATCGTCGCGTAACGTGCGGCTCTCCCCAGCCCAACGCGCCATTGCCCCAAAACTAGCATCGGTCCTGCTCGATACGGCCGAGCGGCTTGCACGCGGCTCCCCCATCCTGCCTACGCTTGATGAAGCGCGTGCAGCAATTCTGGCTGCCGGCTATCGCGAGCTCGAATACCTGGAGCTTCGCGGAGAAACAGACCTGCAATCGTTAGCAAGCCTTGACCGACCGGCACGCTTGCTTGCTGCGGCTTGGCTTGGCGACACGCGGCTCATCGATAACGTCGCAATATCACCCATCGGTAGTTGGTCAGGTGGGCGGAGCTCTCTCCAATCGGAAGCAGCACAGCAATTGCGGTGATGACGGCGGCGCGTCGTATGCCCTGCAGGGACAGGCCATCATTTAGAACCACGTCTCCGTCGGCTTCCAGCAACCTCCGCGAGGTACGCTAAGCGCAGATGCATCGCGTATTTGAAACCTTGGTCGAGCAACTCTCTGCAAGCGTCGATGCCGTCGATCTCCATGAGGCAATGGCGTCCGCCGCAGCCGGGTTCGACTTTCCGCTCTTCGCTTATTTCACCTACCCATCCGCTTCCGGCGACAGGCCGCGATTGATCTCGAATTATCCATCATCATGGACATCACATTACCTGCAACAGCGCTACCACAGCGTGGATCCCGTGATCCTGCGGGGACTGCGGGGCTGGGATACCTTCGACTGGGGTGTGGACCGCGATCACCGTTATTTGCCGACCTCTCAGCAGGAAGTCCTGGAAAAAGCAGCTGAGTTCGGCATTCGCGGCGGACTGACCATGTCGATGCATGATCATCGCGGCCGGTTCGCCGCACTGACCTTCGCCTCCAACGAGGCGCATCCGCCATTTCTGAGGTCGCTGACGCGCTACGAAAAAGCAATGCAACTGGTTGCGATCAACGTTCATATCCATGCCCGGCGCAGGCTCGCCGAAGATTGCGTGGTAGATGGCATAATGCTCACCCGGCGGGAGTTCGAGTGCCTGAAATGGGCGGCGTGCGGCAAGTCGGCCTGGGATATCAGCCAGATTCTCGGTGTCTCGAAACGCACCGTGACCTTCCATCAGGAAAACGCCAAGGCGAAGCTTGGCGTGCGAACCATCAACCAGGCCGTAGTGCGGATGGCTGCTCGGGCGAGATCCTGATCCTCTCCAAGTCTAGCTGTAAAGGTCTACAGGCTGCATTCATGACGGCTTTGCCCTTCGATTGCGTGGACACATCCCGCACGGAGACGACAATGATGCAGCTGATAACACCCGACTGCTACGCCGAGTTTGCGAGCGAACTCAAGGAAATGCACGGACTTAGGTATCGGGTTTTCAAGAAGCGGCTCGATTGGGAAGTGCAGACCGAAGGCGAAATGGAAACGGACTCGTTTGACAGCCTGAACCCCGTCTACCTGCTTCTCAAGGGGTCCGATTGGCGAACTTGCGGCTGCGTCCGCCTTTTGCCGACCACCGGACCGACAATGTTGCGCGATACGTTTCCGACGCTGCTGGATGAGATGGTGGTCCCTGCGAGTGCCGATATCTGGGAGAGTAGTCGTTTCGCGCTCGATCTCCCTGCGACAGCGCCGAAGGCAGCTGGCGGCCTGGCCCAAGCAACCTACGAGCTCTTCGCGGGGATCATCGAATTCGGCTTGGCCAACAATCTCTCCGGGATCGTAACGGTGACAGATACGCGCATCGAAAGGATCCTTCGTCTCGCGACCTGGCCGTTGTCACGTATCGGACAGCCCAAGCAGGTCGGCAACACCGAGGCAGTCGCCGGCTTCCTCGATATTTCCTACGCCAGTCTCTTGCGCATCCGCTGGAGGGGACGCCTCAACGGGCCGGTGTTGTGGCAACCAGTTCTCATCCAATCGGCATAGCGCCTGCGGATGCTCAGCCGTGACTTGAGTTAAGTCTGCTCACGGCCGCCACCGCCGCCGTGAGGGTGAGCGGACCCGCCCCACGAGCTTTCGACTGTTCCGGTCGATTGGCTCGCGCGGCCGGACTTTGGATTTCCGTAGGCGCAACCCGCAGTCCAGCGTGAGCACGCCAAAATGGCGCCCCTCCGCTTCGTCCAAAGAAGCCAACGTGGCTTCTGAGGTCGTCTTAGAATATTGGACCGGCCGCCGTGAGCGATCGCAACCTCAAAGCTTTGCCGGTATGCCGGTTTGGCCGGACCGTCGGCCAGTCGGAGCAGTCCCCCGATAAGGACCCGAGCTGACGCGCGGTCCAACAGCGCCCGAGCCTATGCTTTGTGCATTACCGTTCGGTTGGCCATGTCGTCCAAGACCGCATGAAGAAGGCTTCCAACCTCCTGCGCAGCGAGCTCTGGCGCAATTCCTACATCGGACAATTGAATGAGCATTTTCTTGGCGGCACAGCGCCAGAACGCGCTCGCCGCCTCGCCGTTCTTGGTCTCGAGGGCCTGGGCGATACTTTCGACCAATATACGTCGCCGATGCAGCGGAAATACGCAAATGTTTGATTCATGCATCAATCACCTCACAGATTCAGTTCCACAAAGAAAAACACCGGCGTCTTCAAAAGAGCCCCGCTAGCGCGGTGACGGTTCGCGGCGACATGACGAGTTCCACTTCCCCATCGACAAGCCATTGGGAGATGAGCCGCCGGACCGCATATCCGGGACCGCACATAAGGTGAACCACCATTGCTCATCCGGCTGCATTTTCCTGGGCCGTTCGACGAGGCGTTCCAGCCGAATTGACGTCCAATGACTTGATCTCTGAAAGGGCAGGGCGGTACGAATCACCCGACTGTTCCGCTGCTTACATTCCTGCGAGCTTGTGTATGAACGATTAAAGCGTGCCCGAGCCGTTCTTGGTGGCCGCCGCAGAAGGGAATCATGTCATCCGCTGCCTATCGTAGGCGGCGCGACTTCTAGCATGACTGCACTGCCCCGACAGGGCTTTGCAATCGCGCGTTTCGAAGCCTATGCTTTGGCATCGGCCGGCATTTACTTCGGTGCAGCCGACAGTAAGACGTACGCGCTCTTGCCCCGTTGGAAGAGAGCCTTGCCCGATCCCTCTTTCGCGACCAGGTGCTGAAGCCCTCACCCCGCAGGACTTCGCGCTTTTGCGACCATCGCTGCATCACGTCGAACCGGGCATCAAGGACAAGTTGGAGGTCGCGCATCAGCCGATCAAGAACGTATATTTTCCCGAGAGGGGCATCGCGTCGGTGGTCGCCACCATGACCGGCGGGCGGCAAGGTGAAGTCGGCATTGTCGGCTATGACGGGATGAAAGGAATTGCCGTCATTCTCGGAAAGGAAAGCACTACCTGGCGCCTGCCGGTTGAAAACCTTCGCCCTGCGATTAGCCCGTCGCTTCGCACCTCAGTGCTGGACTATGCCCACGCGTTCCTCGTCCAATCATGCCGGACGGCACTGGTCAATGGCCACTCCAAGGTCGAAGAACGGCTGGCCCGCTGGCAGCTGATGGTCCACGACCGTGCGGAAGGAGATAAGATCCTCCCGACGCATGAATTTCTGGCGACCATGCTCGCGCCCACCGCCCGGGGTCACCACGGCCCTGCAAATGCTTGAGTATCGAGGACTGGTGCACGCCAAGCGCGGCGAGATCACGATCATCGACCGTGCCGGATTGATAAAGCTCACACATGGCGCTTATGACAAGGAGGAGCAGCGTTATTTCGGCCTGGCCGCTGCCTGAAGCATGTCGGTTGAAACGGGTTCAGCCGACGTCTCCTTGCCCCTCACCAGGTCGCCCAAAAGCATCAGCGGTTTTGAACGAATCGCAGCGATTGTCCGCAATCGGACATAGGCTTGAAGGCGGTCGAATTCGTGCCATAAGTCGGGTTGGTCAGGGTTCAGGGAGGAATTCGTCATGACCAATTCGTTTCACACCGTCACCGTCGAAAAAGCCGCAGAAGCCTATGTCCTTTCCAGGGGAAGGGTCCGCTTTCTCTCCATGGCGCAGGCGATCCGCGCCATCCGAACACTAATGCCGGCATGCAAGGCCACCGACCGCGAGTTGGAGGAACTGTTGGCGGCCGCTTCCTTCGTTCATGGCGTGCCCGTCGCCTTCGACACAAAAACAGCCGATGGTGTAGAACCACGGCTGCATTCCTAAGAGGGCATGCCGCGCCATGCAGACTGTCAGAGGGCATTCGTCAGATGGTAGTCCGCTAACTTAACTGCAGAGTCTAAAGGACGTGTTCCAGCATTGCGAACTCACCGATCGCTTTGTTGCCAAAGCTGCCAGCAAGCGATCGCCTCATCCAGCCGTTTGCACCATCTCATCACAGACATCATCGCGATGCTACCTGTCCAGCATATGTCCAGCATTTCGCAAGGCGGCCAGAAGGAGCCTCGCATAGCCTGTGACATCGATCTGGGCCTGCATCGAAAGGGGCATGCTGGTCCAGTTCTCCAACGGTGCAATGAAAGGTGAGAAGGTGCCATTGACAAGGCAACAACAGCTAACAAGGCCCTCTCGGTCCAATGCCACCACACCGATCTTGTCGCCTGGATATCCAATGGCTGCGACTCGCTGGACCTCCAGGTCACCGTCCACCCGCACGTCAAAAAGAAGGCTACCACGGCTCCTCGTGGCTATCTCAGCCGCCTTCTCATCAAAGCTTGAAGAGAGCAAGCGGACGCTTTCCACCGCCATCTGGAAAATCACCAAATCCAGTTCATTCACGGCCATATGGGCATTTCCGCGCAACGGGTGGTGATTGCAATGACACATACTGCTTGTTCACAGATGTCGGTCACGAACGATCATTCGTCGGGTTCCGGTTCCGACCAACGGTGTCGCCACCTGATCGTGCTGCGGTTCGAACCTTCCGAACGCGAGCCGAGCGCGCTATGAGGTTGGAGTCTAGGTCTCGGACCCTGCCTCGCGGCCTGCTCATCTTTGGCAGACCCGTTGCAACGCCGCCGCGATGGCGCAAACGCCAGATGACGCTGATCCATCGCTTGATCGTGAACTGAGCTTCTGAACACCATTGGGACAGCAGGGTGGAAGGGCTTGACCAACGCTGCCCCCGTTTTCCAAGAGGACCCGTCCTCGATTGAATCTTTCGAGCCCCGTGCAGCGCGCAGCCAAATGATGACCATCTGGACCCAGCTCGCAGACCGCAAGGCAAAGAGGGAACCTTCCAGGCAGCCAAGCTGCGTCGACGCAAAGAGCGGCCTTTGGAGTTCCCAGAATCGACCCTTCCATAGTTGCGACAGGCAACCACTGCACGAGTGTGGGAGAGCGAATCGCAAGCATTGCGTGAGGTCCTGCGCGTTTTCCCCTCTTGCTATTTGGCACATCGTTTGCGCCGAAGTGGGCGCAGCGTTCGACCGGAGCACTGCATGGGAGAGGGAGGAGCCCCACCCCGATCCGGTCAAGGAGAGAGACGGTGTTGGTTCCAAGAGTTCCCCGCGCGATCTTAGCGCCCCGCAAGCGCCATTTTGCCCGGACCTACGTGCAGGTACTTGCCGCCATAATCCTGGGTGCCGCAATCGGCTATTTCCATTTGGAGACCGGCCACAGCCTGAAGCCGCTCTGCGATGCCTTCGTCGATGTCGTCAAGATAATCACCGTACCTGTCATCTTCCTGACAATGGCGACCGGCATTGCCGGCATGAGCGATCTGCAGAAGGTCGGCCGAGTTGCCGCCAAGGCGATGGTTTATTTCCTTACCTTCTCGACGCTAGCACTCCTTGTCGGGCTGATTGTCGCGAATATCGTTCAGCCTGGCGCCGGCCTCAACATCGATCCGGCCTCGCTCGATGTCGAAGCCGTTAAGGGCTATGTGGCCACGGCTCACGAGCAGTCCGTGACCAGCTTCCTGATGAACATCATCCCGTCAACGATTGCCAGTGCCTTCGCGGAAGGCGACATCCTGCAAGTCTTGTTCCTCTCGGTCCTGTTCCTCTCGATCCTGTTCGGCGCGGTCTGCCGCTACAACGGCCGCTCGCTCTTCTCTCTCGTCCGATACATCAAGGACGAGCTGCTGCTCGCAATGTCCTCCTCAGAGGCCGCGCTGGCCTCGCTCATGGAGAAGATGGAAAAGGCCGGCGCCACGCATTCGGTCGTGGGTCTCATTCCATTCAATCTGGACGGCACGAATATGATGCTCGCCGCCCTTTTCATCGCCCAAGCGACGAAAACTGATCTCCCGATCGGCTGCCGGATCCTCATGCTGTTTGTCGCATTGTTCCCTTCGAACGGAACAACCCGCATTACCGGTGCAGGCCTCGTCACAATGGCTGCAACGCTCTTTCTTGTTCCGGCCGCACCGGTCACCTCCGTGGGGCTTATTCTTGGCGTCGATCAGCTTATGTCCGAATGCCACGCGCTGACGGTTTTTCTCCGCAGCGTAGCGGCAACGCTGGCTGTCACCCGGTCCGGGGCGAGCGGGATAAACGACGATTCGGGGAGCGCCTCACTAGCGGACCGTTCAGCGCTCTGGCGGTGGACGGTCAAGTCGCCCGGCGTGGTGAACACAATTCCCCGTGCGAACGACGCTCAGCTATTGGGGTGGACCCGATGGCGCAAAGCCGTATTTGAGAAACCGCCAGATCGCACCGGCACCTGTGCGCCTGTAGCAACTGCGGGGCACGATCAAAACTGACCCATTTTACACCAAAAAGGCGGCCGTTGCTGCCACGCCGTCCATGGATTGGAGACTCATGTCTAAGCCGACTGCCATCACTGTCGCAGCTCTTCTTTTACTCCTCGCCTTGCTGGCGAGCCAATATAGCGCGAACCTGCACCGGCAGGCGTGGTCGACCGACAGGCAAAAGTGGAGCGGCGCATTCGACAACGATCTCCTTCGCCAATCGCCGGCAACCCGCAAGGCGATGCCGTTCTGGTCATATTCAATGACTACCACAACTGTCCGCATTGCAGACTGGCTGATATCAACTACCAAAAAGCCTTCAAGCATGAGCCCAATCTGAAGCTTGTGATCAAACAGTTCCCGGTCCTGGGACCGGATTCCCAATTCCCAGCCTTCGCCGCACTCGCCTCGAGAAAACAGGGAAAGTTCGACGAATTCCACCGCGCCCTTATGATTTCCCCCAGTTGAAGGGTCACTCTCAAGATCGCAGCGCGTGTAGGCCTTGACGTTGAGCAGCTCAAGCGGGAATGCAAGATCCGGCCATCGCAGATGAAATGCGCGCGTCCGCGCACTCGCGAAAGGTCTGCACTTAGACGGTACGCCCGCGTTGGTGGTCGGCGATATAGTGGTCGCCGACCTTGTGGACATGGCCAGCTTGCAACGCTTGCATCGCCGATGCGCGCTCAAAGCGTGCTGGCTCTCGTGCGGGGCAGCATCTGTAGACCGGCCACGCTGTTGTTGCCGGAGCGTGCCGTTTGTGGCAGCTGGCTTTGCTGTCGCTCCTCGTAATCTTGTTGCGGTCATCCAGCTGCCGTGGGCGCCAACAACAATCCTGAGCGCCCGCGCCTGAAGTCGCTGGCCGGGTGCTCGTGAACCGAGCCCGCTTTTCTTCGGCAAGCTCAGGCGGTCTTGGCCCTGCGGCATCGCCCCCTGGCGCGGGGCAGCCTTCGGCTGCTGACGGTCGCCGGCCTGTCGGCCGGCGTCTTTCTATTGTGGCCTTCCCCCTGGCGCAGGGTGGGCAGCACTCCCTTCTAGGCCCGCCGCGGCGTCCCGCAACCCTTCGCTTGTCGCTTTCGGGTCCTCCACTCCGTTCCGGTCCTGCTGATGCAGTCCGCCTCCGACGGCGGGCCTTTCCGGTCGCTTTTGCCGCCCACCCCGCTTCCGGGGAGGGCGCGCGATTGTAGAGCGGAGGACATCACGATGCGTGCAAACAACAAACGTTGCGGCAGCCGACAGGCTGGCGCAGACAGCGGCGGGCGCACCGGCGCCAGCCTTTATCAGGAAATCACCGACCGCATCATTGCCGAACTGGAGCGCGGCACCGTGCCATGGGTCAAGCCGTGGGGCAGGGCAAGGACAGGCCTCGGCCTGCCGCGGAATGCGGCCACCCAGCGCCGATATTCCGGCATCAATATCCTGATCCTGTGGGGCGCGGTCATCGAGCGCGGTTTCCCCAGCCAGAACTGGCTCACCTTCCGGCAGGCGCTTTCGCTTGGCGGCAATGTCAGGAAGGGCGAGCACGGCACCACCATCGTTCACGCTGACCGCTTTGTTCCCAAGAACGAAAAGCAACGCGCCGACACCGATGGCGACGAACCGCAGGCGGTGCCCTTCCTGAAGCGCTTCACCGTCTTCAATGTCGCGCAGTGCGATAATCTGCCCGAACATCTTTACGCCGCCGGCGAGCCTCTGCCTGAGCGCGAGATGGTCCCGCAGGCCGAGGCGCTCATTCATGCAACCGGCGCTGATTTTCGCGTCGGCGGCGAGCGCGCCTTCTACATGCCCGGCAGCGACACCATACAGGTGCCGCCGCAGCCGGCTTTCTTCCACCAGATCGACTATTACCGGACCTGCTTTCACGAGCTTGGCCACTGGACCGGCCACCCGAGGCGACTCGCGCGCGACCTGTCCGGCTCCTTCGGGTCCAACACCTATGCGCGCGAGGAACTGGTCGCCGAAATCGCATCAGCCTTCATCTGCAGCAGTCTCGGCATCGAGCCGACCGTGCGCCATGCCGACTACATCGGCTCATGGCTGACGGTTTTGCGCGAGGACAACCGCGCCATCTTCCGCGCCGCAAGCCATGCCTCGAAAGCCGCCGATTTCCTGCTTGGCCGCAATGTCGATGTCGAAGGCGAGGCACATGCCGAAACCGCCTATGGGAGCGCGCAATCCTCACACGCGACCGCCTTGCGCCTCTGATGACGCAAAGCCGCGCGCAACCAACTCGACAGTTCTTTTGAGGTTGCCCTAACGCCGATGGCCGGCGTTGGCGTCGATCGTTCATCGGACCGAGGTTCGCAAAAAAAGAGGGCGGCATTGATGCCGCCCTCTCGTTGCGAAAGCTGCCAGAGCTGGATTAGAAATCCATGCCGCCCATGCCGCCCATGCCGCCGCCGCCCATGCCGCCAGGCATGCCGCCGCCAGCCGACTCCTTCTTCGGAGCCTCCGCGATCATGGCTTCGGTGGTGACCAGCAGGCCGGCGACCGAGGCCGCGTCCTGAAGAGCCGTACGGACAACCTTGACCGGATCGACGATACCCATGGCGATCATGTCGCCATACTCGCCGGTCTGGGCGTTGTAGCCGAAGGTCGCGCCCTTGTTCTCAAGGATCTTGCCGGCAACGATCGATGCTTCCGCACCGGCGTTGGCCGCGATCTGGCGGGCCGGAGCCTGCAGCGCACGACGCACGATGTTGATGCCGGCGGCCTGGTCGGCATTG
>NZ_RZRT01000068.1:0-27720 GCF_003998295.1 Mesorhizobium sp. M7A.F.Ca.US.011.01.1.1 | reverse complement strand
CCGCCTCGGATCAGGCTTTGCGCGATACCAAGCTTGTATTCAGATTCTGACATTTGACTCTCCCATTGCGGAGTTCTCCGCGTTATTTCTCGTCAAGCACCGGCGAACAAATCTGCTTATTGGCTCCCGCCACCTTTCCTTCGAATTTTTCCAATCCCAATCGGCTTGCGCCAATCAGGCCGTCACGTAGATGCCGCCGGCTTCGACGGTGACTGGAAATGTGCGCGCGCGAACGGAGGGATCGACCAAGGCCGCGCCTGACTTGATGTCGAACTCCCAGCCGTGCCAGGCGCATCGAACGATCTCGTTTTCGCGATGATAGATGAATTGCGCCTGTTCAACGGGCGCGGTTGTGCCGCATTGCGGCCCCTCGCAAAGCGGAGCGCCGCGGTGCGGACAGACATTGAGCAGCGCGTGGAATGAATCTCCGATGCGGAAAATCCCGACCGAAAGGCTGCGGATCTTGGCGATGAACGGAGACCCTGTTTCGATCTCGTCGACGCGGCAGATATAGGTCTTCTCGGGCATCGTATGCTTCCTCAGGCGGCATTCGCGGCTTGCGCGCGGGGGATGCGTTTGTAGACTTCCAGCGCGTTCAGTCCCATGATCTTGCTCTTCCAGGCAGGAGGGATTTGCAGCGTGTTGGCATCGTCGTAATCCCAGTGCGGATAGTCCGATGCAAACATCAGCGTGTTTTCGCCGTCCATCGCTTCGAGCGTGACCAGAGATGTTGGATGTTTGCAGGCTGCTCCAGCGGCTGCGTGGAAAAGCGGATGTTGCGCCGGCAATATTCAGACGGCAGCATCTTCAGCCATGGCGTCTCCTTGCGCAGCGCTTTGTAGTCGGCGTCCAAGCGCCAAAGGACCGACGGAACCCAGGCGACGCCGCACTCGATGATCACGAAGTAGAGGTCCGGCCATTTCTCGAAGACGCCATGGGCGATCATGCTTGCCACGTGCGACATCGCCGACATGTGCAGAATGGCATGCGTTTCCCAGAAGAATGTCGTCGGGGCAGGAGCAATGGCAGTTGAATTCACGCCCCCATGCCCGCCCAGATGAATGGCGAATGGCAACCCCACTTCCGCGCAGGCTTCGTAGATCGGGTGGTAAAACGGGTCGCCATACGGCTTGACGGACCCCTGGGAGGCGAGAACCTGGACCATGCGCGGATGACTGCCAAGACGGCGTATCTCGGCGGCAGCGAGCTTCGGATCCTGTGGCGCGATGATGATCGAGCCCATGAAACGATCGTCTTTCGGCAACCACTGATCGATCTGATAATCGTTGTAGGCGCTGACCAGAGCGCTGGCATAGTAAGGGTTAGCCAGGGTCGACGCCTCGATAGGCTCATCGCCGGTCAGGATCGCCACGTCGACTTTGTATTTGTCGAGGTGCTTCTCTTTCATGATGAGATAGTTGTCGGCTTCCGTTTTCGGACGGATGTCCTTGCGGGAAAAATCCTGCGGGTGGAACCAGGGCCGATGACCATGCGGAAAGGCGCCAACGGGACCTGTTTTCTCGCCCTCGATGAACATGTCTTTCCACAAGCCGGAGAGATAGGGCTCCAACACGGTGGCGCTTGACCAGTAATTATGACAGTCGCAGTCGACTATGAACACTTGTTCCGCTCCGTAACCTTACCCGGCGGCGCTGTCGGCCGCTGATCTGGTGCAGCTTCCGCCTTGAGTATTGTTTGATCAAGCTTATGATACGTGGAATATGATCGAGTTTTTCGATCGGGATTTCCATGCAGCTTGATCACATCGAAACCTTTCTCGACATTATCGAGTCGCGAAATTTCAATCGCACCGCAGATCGGTTGGGCTTAACCCAGTCGACGATCAGCACCCGCATCAAGAACCTGGAGAGCGCAATCGGATCTGAACTGTTCCAACGCGGACGCGCCGGAGCAGAGCCGACTGCCGCAGGGCGCCGGTTCGAAGCTTACGCCAGATCTCTCCTATCCACTTGGTCGCAGGCTCGCCACGATGTCCGGGCTTTCAATCGTTTCGAAGGGACCTTGCGCGTCGCCGCGCAGGTCGGGATGACCCGTTCGGTTTTGCCGGGTTGGGTGGAGACGCTGTGTCAGGCTCTTCCCAAATCGTCGATCCATGTCGAGTCGGATTATTCAAACCAGATGGTCAGCGACCTAAGCATGGGAAATCTCGACATCGCAGTGCTTTACGCTCCGCGATACCTACCCGAAATCTCCTATGAGCATTTGATGGTTGAGGAATATGTGATGGTTTCCACGGTGGCCAGAACCCTCTCCGAGGTCGATCCCGAAACCTACATTCGTCCGGGCTATACGGTCCTGCTGGAGAAGGCCCATGCCGAATTGCTCGGCGAGTTGGCGATCTGTCGCCTTTCCATGGGATCGGAAACCTTGGCGGAGATGATGCTACGGCGCACGGGCGGCACCTGCTATATGAGAAGTGACGATGCGCGCAGGTTCGCCCTCGAACGCCCATCGTTCATCGTCGAAGGCGCTCCGACGCTGCATCAGCCGGTACACACGGCCATCCTGGCGCGCCGCAAACACGAACCGATCATCCGCAAGGGAATCCGCGCCCTTCACGTTGCCGTGATGTCACTGGATATGTAATCGAAATACTCGATCATAACTCGGCAGGGATGCTTCTGTTGCGGGGGGCCTGGAACTGACATCTTGGCTCGACTTCAAACCGAGATGAATGATGAACGCACACGTTTCCTTTGGGGCCCCCGACCTCCTCCCGATGAGGCGCCATCGGCAATGGGCACAAGCCACATCGCAGCTTGTACTCTGCCGTCGTGTCATCGAGGAAACGCCCGATGTGAAAACCTTCGTTTTCACATCCCCGACGGATCGGATGTTCTGCTTCAGCGCGGGCCAGTATGTGCTCGTGCACCTCAAGATCGAGGGTGCCGCGGTGACGCGCTCTTACTCTGTTTCGTCACCACCGACGCGACCGCTCGACCTGCAGATCACGGTGAAGCGAACACCGGGCGGCCTGGTTTCGAATTGGCTCCACGACAATTTGGGGGCGGGCGACGAGATCGAGATCGAAGGGCCGCTCGGCTCATTCAGTCTCGATGACCTGCCCTATGAAAAGCCGCTCTTCCTTTCGGGCGGCAGCGGGATAACGCCGGTGATGTCCATGCTGCGTGCGCTTACCGACCGCGCGGCCGACCAGGATATCTCATTCGTTCATAGTGCCAGAACGCCTGGTGACATAATCTTTCGACGGGAATTGGACGCACTTGCCTCTCGCTTTCCCAACGTAAAAGTAACGTGCGTTTGTAGCCAGGAAGATCCCACCTGGAGGGGGCCGACTGGCAGAATAGACAGTCAGATGCTGCTGACCCTCGTTCCCGATCTCCACAACCGCACTATCTTTGCCTGTGGCCCTGAAGCGTACATGAAAGCCGCACGTGCCTGCCTGGATGCGATTGGCGTGGCTCCGTCGCGGTACCACCAGGAGAGCTTCGGCGGCGGCAGCAGCCCTCAGTTGGAACCGGCCCCGACAATACCATCTTCAGTCCGTTTCGTCCGCTCCGGGATCGTGCATAACTGCTTGCACGGAGAGACGCTGCTGGAGGCGGCACGCCAATGTGGCGTCTACGTCCCAACCGCCTGCCAGCAGGGAGTTTGCGGCACATGCCGCATCGCCAAGCTGTCCGGCGAAGTCGCCATGGAGGATCTCGGCGGGCTGGCCCCTGAAGAGAAGTCGGCCGGCTATGTCCTGGCATGCTGCAGCCGCCCGCAAGGAACGGTTTTGCTCGACATTTAATTCGTCGAGCGTCAGCACGGAATCTTCAACGTTCAACAACGGCTGCAGTGCGCGTCGGATGGTTCTGATTCATGCCTGTCGACGGCTTGGAATGCTTCAGCGGGTGGGACGGTTCCAGCGGTGAACTGGTCCGTATGGTCACGGATCGGCTTCGCGATCCTGACTCTTTTCAGCACTCAGAGACAAAGACATCCAAGCCGGACAAGAGTGGGCACCGTACCGTTCTCATGGAGTACCGTGCGAAGAATGGCTTTGGTGGCTATACTGTAGGCTACGCTACCGGATCACTGAACATATCCGATTGCACCGTCACCAACTTCAGTTTGGTGGGGCAATGAGACCACCACCATGAGGCAGCGGGCTTGCGCCCCCTAGACGCGCGCAGTGCCACTCTCCCGGCTGCCAAAATGCCGTGCCGGTGATGCGGCCGGTCGATCGTCACTTCGCCCTTGGTCTGATCCGCAGCCTACCTCAATGATTCCGACCAGTGCGCGAACAAACTCAACCACATCGTTTGCCGTGACGGCGGCCTTGTCGGGACTTTGCCCAATCCGCTCGGCGGCTGCGCAACATGACAGGCGGATGAAATCGTAGTGTGAATCTCTTTCATCCTCCGGCATCGCTGCCAATTTCATCGCTTGTCGATAAATCAACCGCAGCAATTGTTCGAGAGCTGCTCCGACACTCATGCGTGTGCTCCGCATTGGTCTACGGTCCGCCGGCTCCGAGGGGCGCGCGTTGGAACGTCGACGAGGAGGTGTTTCCCCCATCCCCCATGCTTTGTGGAAGGCTGGATCACGGCTGTTAATATATCGTTTATCGCTAATATAAGGAGATTCCGCGTCACCAGCGTTGGCAAAGCCCGGCCACCGTGAGGCAGCGGGCCGTCGCCGGGGCTGCCTGTGCAACAAAGGCCGTCGATCCGCGTTGAGGCTCGTCTCAGTGGAGCTTCGAGAATGGACCCGGCAACCGCAGCAGTAATGCTTTTACTCTCTTGCAGCCCAGGCGAGGCCACCGTCTGCACGCCCATTGAAGCCTCGCCGACCACATATGCGTCGTTGGACGCGTGTCGGGCATCTCTGAAAGACAGGCTCGCAGGTACGCCAAACGGGAAAATGGTCGGACGATGCCATCGTGTCGACGAGACTGTCACCGGTTCATTGCCCGCCGGGTACACCACCGTTGTTGTCACGCGGGGCGTTGGGAGCAAAGCCATCAGCAATAGCTACATCGTTCAACACAAAGAATAGAAACGCCCGCCACCGTGAGGCAGCGGGACAAATGCGACAGCTTCAGGCTGCACCGCTTTCCGAAGGCTTAACCGCGTGTTCCAATGCTTCTTCCGGCAGGAACGACCAGAGCAGCGCATCAACGTCCTCGGGCTGGAGGTCGCCGTATTTGCCAGTGGCGAACTCTTTCAAGAACTCGGCCTTAGTGCGGTGTTCCTCCATGGTGGTGCAACGATAGGCGCACACGGCGTTCAGGGCGTAGCGTTCGGCATCAGAAGCCTCATTGCGCTCGTTGATCGCCTGTTCAAGGCCGACAGCGCTTCGCCGTGCGCGCTCCTCCTTAATAAGCCTTTTCAGCTCCGCAGATCGGCCTGTTCGGCCTTGCGAAGTGCAACGGTCGACTGCTTGCCGAGATCCGGCGCCACCTTGGCGAGCGTCGTCAGGTTCTGTTGCTGCTCGGCGTACCGGCGCTTGGCGTCATCCCTCAGATCGGCCTCGATGCTCTCTAGTTCGCTGTAGCGACGACTGCGCGACTGGCCGCCGCCAATAGACGATGGGACGTAAAGTTCAGCGGTCTTGGGCAGCTACGCTCTTCCAGGTCGGTGGCCACATTGATCGCGGAAATGAAGCGGGCATAGGCAGCGTGCTTTGCCTCGATGAGGCCTTTCAGTTCAGGAGACACAATCCGCAGCATGGAAGCAGCTGGGGCCGGCCCTATTGCGGGCCGCTCCCAAAACGTTCAGGCTGTCCAGCGGGCTTTGGAGGGCCGAGGTGTCGAATTCTTGAACCACGGCAGGCCTGGTGTTCAGTTGCTTGCCCCATCGCAAATAAGCATGCCGGGATGAGCCGCATATCCATCGCCGAAGTGCTTGAGAGCGCCGCCGACCGCATCGCGGACATGTCGCGACCGGAGCTGCAGATCATCCTTCGGCGTGCCGCCCTGATGCTCCGAAACGTCGCAGGCGTGGCGCTTAAGCCGGCGACGGAAGATGCGCTGAACTCCATCGCCGCCGAGATGAAGATCGGCCGGTCGGATCTCATTCAGATTGTGTTGCGTGAGTGGCTGGAAACGACTGCCTATCTGCCAGTCCGGATGATTGAGGAGGAGAGCGAGACGGACGGGAGCGCATAGAGCCGGCGCTTCCGCGATCGCGCTATAAGGCACAAAGGCCGAATCGGCCCATATCTTCGCATGCGGCGGACCTGATTGTCCGCTTGGCCGGCGCCGCACAGCCCAAAAGCTCCCACCCTGGCGTCGGCCGTTTTATCGCTTCGGTTTCAGCTACGGCGTGATGTCCTCGCCCATTGTGGTAGGCGCCGTGCATAAGCCGGTCGGCATGTTCCGTGGCGATTTTAAGCAGAGTTGCAGCCGTTTCCTGTGGCGTCCACCCTTGCGCTTCTGAGGCAGTCACGAGAGCCGCGAATGCGGCTTCCAAGGCGACTTCGCAGTTGACCTCACGATCTGGGCTATCCTCTGGCAATATGGGCGGTTCAACCGATTGGGACATGAGGTACTTCTTCAAAGAGGGAAAGCCCGCGCCACTTGCGGGAGGCGCGGGCCGATCGGGAGCCGGTGAAGATCCCGATCTTCGGCAGTCACGGGGTGAGCATCGCGTGCCGCATGCAACAACTTTCAGAGATAGCTAATGTTCCGCGTCACCAGCCGAAGGAGGCAGCACCGGCCCAGTAGTGTTCCAGCGGATGAACTCGACTTCCTTGCCGGTCACTTCCCGCACGGCTTTCAAAAGCACTTCATGTAAGACGCGTGTCTGTCTGTAGTGGTCGCAGTGCGGCGATATGAACGGCTTGACGATGCTCAGGTGCAGCGCTTCCGCTGCCACCAGAAAGCGTTCGATTTCAGCCTGTGATAACTGCTTGGAAGGTTTCGATCTTGGCATTTGTGCGAACTCCGTTTGAGGGGGATCGCCGCAACGGCAGGATTATATTCCTCACTCGGACCTGGACGGCAAGGGCTATTCGGCCAAGCTGCCTTCCCGGTGGTGCATCGCCTGGAAGATCACCTCAAAGACGCTGTCGACCTCTCGTTGATCTCGTCGGCACCGATTCCCTCACGCTCCGCAGATTTCATCATTTCGTCAGCGAGGTCGCTAACCGCCACTGGATCATCAGTCATCGCGTTGGGCAGGTGCTCTGCCATCCACCGATCGAGAAAGCGATCCCGCGTGTGCTCATCAGCCGATAAGTTCAAAGCGCATATTCGGTTCCGCTACTTGACCCGTGAGACGGCCGCACCAGACTCCAGTGCATGGCTAGAGGTCTCAACATCGGCGATGAGGTGGCGATCGACGCCACCATTATTCGACGCGTCACTGACGACAGGATCAGCGTGTCAATACCGACCTACGGATTTCCCCATTCCGTTCGGGATAGCACCACGAAGGTGGTCAAAGGCCAGACCATGGAACTGATCGGCAGCGTCACACGGGTCGAGAAGGACGCCGTAACCGTCAGCCTGGGTGGCCCGGTGGTGACGGTCGCGCTTGATGTTGTGCGGCTGGTAACGCCCACAGTGCGTTAGTCAGCCAAGGACCATCCCAGCGAATACCACAGTGAGGAGCAGTGATACCGGCACGGCTAGCAGACAGCACAGCTCAATGGTCTTGTTATCTTGCCGCTTGTCCATCTCACCGCCTCGCATTGTTCGCTGTGATTTTGACGAACCGGGGTGGCCAATGGAAGCGAATCCGCGCGCGATGGGTTAGAGATGCTGTCGGGCGCTGTATATTAGCAACACCTTGAGCGACCCCCTGCTCATTAACTTGGACCCCCATCCCCGGCAGGGAGCACGGCGGCGAGCCAACCGACGAGCGGGAGAATTTCTACACCTGCCCCACGTGCGGCCAGCAGGTCGACATGCGCGACCTACGCCAAGTCGCTTGGCATGAATTGCTGCCGGTGCTGGAGCTTGACGACGGCACCATCATCACCGAATCCGTCGCCTTCTGCCGCTATTTCGAGAGTTGCACCCCTAGCCCGCCCTGTTCGGGCGTGGCGCGCGCGGCAAGGCGCAGGTCGAGATGTGGCGGAGGCGAACCTGCTCGATCCCGATGGCGACATCGTCCGGCACTCGAAACGGTCTGGCCATGGCCGGGTCCACGAAGGATGGGCTTGTTACCACACTGAGCTGGTCGCCTTCAGTCTTGCTGGAATCGGCGAGGTCGGCGTCGTTGGTTGTGCCGTCGGCTCCTCGTTGCAGTTCTTGTGGCCGAGCAACTTTTTGCATCGGGATGCAAGCTGCTGGTCAGCATCACGTCCGCAGGCCAGATCGTTGACATGGGCCCGACGCCCTATTTCATCTGATCGACAAGGCCTGGAGGGACGAGGGAACGAGCTATCATGATCTGCCCCCGTCGCATTCGCAGGCCGATTTTGATGAACGGCTGGCAGACGCGCTGTCGAAGGCTTTCGGCATAACCGTCCATCGTGGCGCGACCTGGACGACTGATGCCCCCCAACCGCGAAACCGAGACAGCCATCGCAGCCGCCCGCGCCCAGGGCGTGCTTGCGGTCGAGATGGAGGCCGCCGCCCTCTACGCTTTCGCTCGAGCGAAGGCGAAGCCGATTGTGTGCATTGCTCACGTCACCAACACCATGGCGACCAACGAGGGGGATTTTGAACAGGGCGAGGCCGACGGCACTGTTGCATCTTTGGCCGTGCTAAGGACCTTATCCGGAGCCTGGCAAACCCTCGGCTAAGTTCGGCGCGTCGGAACTGCGACGGGCAGTATGACCGAACGCGGGAAGATCGAACGCGTACCCCGCCGCGTCAGCAGCCCCTCGCCTCGGATCGATCCGGAACGTTTGACAGAAAGATCATGCTTATGTAATTTCGCGTTAGTGCAGACTAACGTGAACAGCTGGACAGCGCTCGGCGATACGACTAGGCGCACGATCTTTGAGTTGCTGGTCGAACACCCCTGTTCGGTCGGGGAATTGGCTCGTGCCCTTCCTGTCACGCGGCCGGCCGTTTCCCAGCACTTGAAGGTACTCAGGGATGCCGGCCTTGTGGCCAATACGCGCTTGGGCAAGCAACGCATTTACCGGGTCGATCCGGAAGGCCTGGCCAACCTGCGCGCCGAACTTGACCGGTTCTGGGGAAAGACCCTCGCGGCCTACAAAGTGGCCGCCGAGCAATCGTCGAAGGAGCAGGAATGACCACGCAAGCAGCCGCCCCCCTAAGGCACTCCATCGTCGTCGAGATTCCAATCGCGCACGCCTTCAAGGTGTTCACCGAGGATTTCGGCAGTTTCAAACCCCGAGAGCACAACATACTGGCGGTGCCGATCGCCGAAACGGTCTTCGAGCCTCATGTCGGCGGCCACATCTACGACCGCGGCGTCGATGGCAGCGAGTGCCGATGGGCGCGGGTTCTGGCCTATGAGCCGCCCAGCCGGCTGCTTCTGAGCTGGGATCTCAATCCTCGATGGCAGATCGAAAGCGACCCGAACAAGACCAGCGAGTGGGAAGTGAGCTTCACTGCAGAGTCGGATACCCGAACTCGCGTCGAGATCGTGCACCGTAACCTCGAACGGCATGGTGAAGGCTGGGAAGGTGTGCGCAATGGCGTTGGCAGCGACCAAGGCTGGCCACTTTACCTGCGGCGCTTTCATGACCTTTGCTCTCGTCAGACGACCTGACAACCACTTACAGCCAAGCAATAACACCCGGTCTGATGGGCTATTTTGAAGTTCGCAAGCCGTCGCCAGCTTTTGATTTTGCGTAGGACGTTTGCCTCCACGATTTCTGCCGATCAGCAGATTTAAGACCATGCGCGGAAGGTAAGAAAGTGGAGGAAAGAATGGAAGCTTATTGGCTCAGTATTGTCGGAGTGCTGGCGCTCTGCCTTTTGTCGGTCCTGCTGGCGATCTACTCGGGCTCGTCCAAGGGCTTTGCAGGAGCGCTTTCAGGTCCGGTGGTCCCCGCAGACGACGCCAATCTGCTCTACAGGATCGACCGCGTGCACATGAATTCGGTCGAGGCGCTGGCACCGTTCGTCGTCCCAGCCTTGCTGGCGATGATGGTCGGCGTTGGACCGGCCAAACTGGCAACAATCGTCTGGCTGCATCTGGCAATCAGGTTGATTCACCTGGGAGTCTACCTTCGCGGCGGCAACGCCGCCAAGGGAGGCGGTATCAGAACGATCCTTTACGTCTCAGGAGCCATCGTCACGCTTGTCCTCGTCATTGTGACCGGCTGGACAGCTATCCCTTGACGGCGTGATCAACCCTCGCATGAACCGAACCCTCTCGGTTAAGTTCGGGCGAGTTTATATGACACGCCGCAGCCGGACCGTTGCGATGATCAGCGTGGTTATGGGGCTCTTCGCCGTGATGACAGCGGAGGTCTGGTTATGGGCCGGACTTTATCGGCTGCTCGATATCTTCGCAGACTTCGAAACCGCCTTGTACTTTTCGACCATTACTTTTTCGACGGTCGGCTACGGCGACATCGTGCCCGCTCATGCATGGCGTGTCCTGGCTGCACTCGAAGGTGTGAATGGGTTTCTGCTGATAGGCTGGTCTACCGCCTATCTCATCGCTGCCGGAACGCGCATCGGCCCGTTCAAGGCGGGGGAGCATTTCTGATGCCGGCTCAGACCGCCACCGAGTGCCTGGCTTTGCCGGTTTCAAGATATTTGTCGAACTTTGCCGCGACGCTCCTGACAAAGGGCCGGCTTTCCGCCGGCACGACGAAGCGGTCACCGTCGAGTTCAAGCAACCGCGCAGGATCGTGAAGAGCCGTTGAACTTGCTTTCATGAGAAGTCTTTGGCCAACTTCGCCAAAGCGCTCCACCAGTTCGATCGCCGAGAAGCCGAAGTCGCACATCAGCCGCTCGATGACCCAGCCGCGAACGCGGTCATCGTTGGAAAGCGCGATGCCGCGGACAGCCGCCAGCCCACCGTCTGAGACTATGCGTCCATACTCCGCGGTCGATGGCATGTTCTGCGCATAGCCTTGGCGAAACTGGCTGATGGACGACGGGCCAAGGCCGATCAATGTCTCGCAGCGATCCTCGGTGTAGCCTTGGAAATTCCGGCGCAAGCAGCCGGTTCGGGCCGCTACAGCCAACGCATCGTTGGGCTTGGCGAAATGGTCGAAGCCGACGGGCTCATACCCCGCGTTCAGCATAAGACACGCGGCCAGTTGCGACTGAGCAAACCGCTCTGCCGGACCCGGCAACCATGCCTCGTCGATCATCGTCTGATGCTTCTTGAACCACGGCACATGTGCGTAGCCAAACAATGCCATCCGATCCGGTTCCAGGGTCAGTGCCTGCGCGACGGTAGAGGAGACGCTCTCCCTGGTCTGGTGTGGCAAGCCGTAGAGCAGGTCCAGATTGACCGATTCGGCGCCGCGCGAACGAACGCCATCGACGACCGCTTTGGTCTGCAAAAAGCTCTGCTCGCGGTTAATTGCCTTTTGTACCTTCAGGTCAAAATCCTGGACGCCGAGGCTCGCCCGGGTCATGCCGATCTCGGCCAGCGCATGAAGACGGGCGTCGTCCATATCATTGGGATCGATTTCGACGCTGATCTTGGCGTCCGGAAGGAAATCGAAGCTGGCCCGCAATGCTTTCCCCAGCACCACCATGTCCTCAGGCTTCAGCATCGTCGGAGAGCCGCCACCGAAGTGGACGGCGCGCACGCCAGCCTTGCCGCCGACAATACGGGCAACGGTGGCGATCTCGGCGTGCAACGAGCGGAGATAGACAGTTACCGGCTCATAGTGACGTGTCTGCTTGGTATGGCACGCGCAGAACCAGCACAGCCTGTCACAATAGGGGATATGCAGATAGAGCGAAATCTCGTCACCGCGTCCAATCGCTTCCAGCCAGCCCCGCTGGATCGCGGCATCCACGCCAGGGTGAAAATGCGGAGCGGTCGGGTAACTAGTGTAGCGCGGGACGTTCTCACCAAATCGGGCAGCCAGTTCCGCTTTCATTTTGCCTTCCATCATCCTGGCAAGCTTGAATCTTGCAGGAATGAGTTCTGGCGAATGGCCCTTGTCGCCGCCTTGATTTCGGTCAATGCCGCTGTGCGTAAACTAGGGCAAGGATTTCTGGTCGCCGATACGATCTCGCCGCAGTCAAGGATTCCTTGGATAATCATGATGACAATGCGCCAGGACATCCACAGTTCCGGCATCCCCGTGCTTTGCCAATCCTGCGAAGCGCGGCATCGCGGCGTCTGCGGTGCGCTCGACTCGGAGCAGCTCGCTGGACTTGCCAAGACCTCGTCCAGGCACAACGTCGAGCCAGGCGTGGAACTGATAGGCGACGCCGAAACTGTCGACAGCTATTCGAATTTGCTTTCCGGCGTGGTCAAACTCACCAAGAGCCTTTCAGACGGGCGTCAGCAGATTGTCGGCCTCCAGTTCGCCCCTGATTTTCTGGGGCGGCCTTTCAAGGTGGAAAGCGCAATCAACGCCGAAGCCGCCACTGCCGTTTCCGTGTGTTCGTTTCCTAAGGCCGCCATCGAACGGATAATGAAGGAATCATCGGAACTGGAGCATCGTCTGCTCAAGCAGACGCTGAACGAACTCGACGAAGCTCGCGACTGGATGGTGACTCTCGGGCGCAAGAGTGCTTCGGAAAAGGTGGCGAGTTTTCTCCTGATGATTGCTAGGAACATCGACCCTGCGCTTGACCCGTCCGCCCAGTCGACAAGTTTCGACCTGCCGCTAACCCGCGCCGACATCGCTGATTTCCTTGGTCTGACGATCGAGACTGTGAGCCGCCAGCTGACCAGGCTGCGATCGGATGGCGTGATTCGGATCGAGAACAACAGAGAAGTCACCGTCGACGACTTGACCCGGTTGCAGCGGCGCTCCGGCGTCTAGGATCAATCGACGTTTCCGATCATCGGCAAGACGTGCTCACGTTCAAAGGCGATATGCCGGCGCAGACTTTCGAAGAAGCCGCGCAACATGAAGCCGATTGCCTCGGCATTCTCGACCGTTTCGCCATGGCCGATCGCCAGCAGGATTTCCGTCACCTCGCCGGCAAAGCATTCGTCCTCGACATGTTCGGCACGCAATCGCCGGATTGAAGCAAGGTTGGCGTCGCTGCCCGCCGAAGCAGCCTCGTAAACTGGATAGATGACTGCCTCCTCGTATTGATGCGTGTTCCTCAACAGCGGAACGATCGCGTTTGCGGTAGCTAGGCATGCCAGGCAATCGACCCTAGGCAGAGTGTCTGCGATCCTTTCAAGGGCCTCGCAGAGCCGCAGCTTTTCCAGATGCGCACGTTTCATCACCGCCGCCGGAACTGCCTCCCTGCCGGATCGAGCCGCCAGTATCGAATTCTCTCGGCTCGTTTCGAACAGCGACGATTCCAGCTCCTTCTCCCTGTTCAACGGTAGCCTCCAGATCGTTTGCGCGACCGAAGCTGCCCCATCCAAAAGCAATTGGCTTTGACATGGATCAAGGCGTCGGGTGGGCGAGTGATGGATTGCTCCCAGTGCGGCACATCGGAATCCGCAATCGGGGACATGCTATGAAGTTCGGCACGCAAATCTTCGCTTTAGCCCTTTTCACATTTGCAGCCCTCGTGGCCGCCGGTTTCGGTGTTGACGCGCCTTTTCGGCAGCATATGTGGGTGCTGTTCTTCGTGCTGCTCGGTTTCGTCGCCATCCTCATCCGCAACACGAATTTCGAAGTGCCCGCTCCGATCGACCCGTCCGCTTACATGGACGGTCCAATACGCTACGGCGCCATCGCCACCATGTTTTGGGGTGTCGTCGGCATGTTGGTCGGCGTGGTCATCGCGCTGCAGCTTGCCTACCCCGATCTCAACATCCAGCCCTGGTTCAACTTCGGTCGCCTGCGCCCGCTTCACACGTCGGGAGTCGTCTTCGCTTTCGGCGGCAACGCATTGCTTTGCACGTCACTATACGTCGTGCAACGCACCTGCCGCGCCCGGCTGTTCGGCGGCGATCTCGGCTGGTTCGTGTTCTGGGGCTACCAGCTCTTCATCGTCATGGCCGCAACCGGATACCTGCTCGGCATCACCGAGAGCCGCGAATACGCCGAGCCCGAATGGTATGTGGACATCTGGCTGACCATCGTCTGGGTCGCCTATCTCATCCTGTTCCTCGGCACGATCCTGAAGCGCAAGGAACCGCATATCTACGTCGCCAACTGGTTCTACCTGTCCTTCATCGTGACCATCGCGATGCTGCATGTGATCAACAACCTGTCGATGCCGGCCTCGTTCCTGGGTTCCAAGAGCTATTCGGCTTTCTCCGGCGTCCAGGATGCCCTGACGCAATGGTGGTACGGCCACAACGCCGTCGGCTTCTTCCTCACCGCCGGCTTCCTCGGCATGATGTATTATTTCGTGCCCAAGCAGGCGAACCGACCGGTCTATTCCTACCGGCTGTCGATCATCCATTTCTGGGCGATCATCTTCCTCTACATCTGGGCTGGGCCGCATCACTTGCACTACACCGCCCTGCCCGACTGGGCGCAGACGCTCGGCATGGTGTTTTCTATCATGCTGTGGATGCCGTCCTGGGGCGGCATGATCAACGGCCTGATGACGCTATCCGGCGCCTGGGACAAGCTCCGTACCGATCCGATCATCCGGATGATGGTGATGGCCATCGCCTTCTACGGCATGTCGACGTTCGAAGGTCCGATGATGTCGATCAAGTCGGTCAATTCGCTTAGCCACTACACCGACTGGACCATCGGCCACGTCCATTCCGGCGCGCTCGGCTGGGTCGGCATGATCTCGTTCGGCGCGCTCTACTACATGGTGCCGAAGCTGTGGAACCGTCAACGCCTCTATTCGCTGCGGCTGGTCACCTGGCACTTCTGGCTGGCGACGCTCGGCATCGTTGTCTACGCGGCCGTCATGTGGGTGTCCGGCATCATGCAGGGCCTGATGTGGCGCGAATACGACGAGCAGGGCTTCCTGGTCTACTCCTTCGCCGAAACCGTGGCCGCCATGCACCCCTACTATGTGATGCGCGCCATCGGCGGAGCCATGTACCTTTCCGGCGCCCTGATCATGGCGTGGAACATCGCCATGACCATCCTCGGCTATCAGCGCGAAGAACAACCGATGCCGGGCTCCCTGCCCGTCCTGCAGCCTGCCGAATAAGGAGCCAGACAATGGGCTTGATGGACAAACACGCGCTGATCGAGAAGAACGCTACGCTTCTTCTCGTTGGCTCCCTTCTGGTGGTGACGGTCGGTGGCATCGTCGAGATCGCGCCGCTCTTCTATCTCGACAATACGATAGAGAAGGTTGAAGGTATGCGGCCTTATTCGCCGCTGGAGCTCATCGGGCGCAACATCTATGTGCGCGAGGGCTGCTATCTCTGCCACAGCCAGATGATCCGCCCGTTCCGTGACGAGGTCGAGAGGTATGGGCATTACAGCCTGGCGGCTGAGTCGATGTATGATCATCCCTTCCAGTGGGGATCGAAGCGCACCGGACCGGACCTCGCTCGGGTTGGCGACCGCTACTCGAATGTGTGGCACGTCGACCACCTTTCGGATCCACGTTCCGTGGTGCCGGAATCGATCATGCCGAGCTACGCGTTCCTGAAAGACGCGCCGATCGATGTCAAGGACTTCTCTACACATCTGGTTGCCAACGCGCGCGTTGGCGTCCCTTACAACGATGACATGATCGCTAACGCCAATGCCGATTTGATGGCGCAGGCCGACCCCAACGCAGACACGTCCGGCCTTGAGACCCGCTACCCCAAAGCCAAGATCGGCGACTTCGACGGCAACCCGCAACAGGTGACGGAGATGGATGCGCTCGTCGCGTACCTGCAAATGCTTGGCACACTGGTCGATTTCAAGAATTACGACGAAGCCGCCGGCTACCGCTGAGGAGTTTTATCAATGGATTACAATTTGATGCGGGAGTTCGCTGACAGCTGGGGTCTGGTCGCCATGGCTCTGTTCTTTGTCGGCGCGATCGCGTTTTCGCTCCGCCCTGGCAGCCGCAAGCTGGCCGACGAGGCTGCCCGGATCCCCCTTGAGGACGAGTGATCATGAGCGACGAGCACATCGACGAAATCTCTGGCGTTTCGACCACGGGTCACGAGTGGGACGGTATTCGCGAGCTGAACAATCCGCTCCCGCGCTGGTGGGTCATCACCTTCTACATCACCATTGTCTGGGCGATCGGATACACCATCGCTTATCCGGCATGGCCTCTGCTGCATTCCGCGACAAAAGGCCTGCTCGGCTATTCGAGCCGCAACGAGGTCGGGAACGAGTTGATGGCCGCCGAGGTGGCCAAGGGCAAATTCGTAACGGCAATAGAATCGAAAACCGTCTCGGAGATTGCCGCCGACGATGGGTTGCGCGAATTTGCCGTCGCCGCTGGCGGAGCCGCGTTCAAGGTCAATTGCGTGCAGTGCCATGGTTCCGGCGCCCAGGGCTCCAAGGGCTTCCCCAACCTCAACGATGACGACTGGTTATGGGGCGGCAAGGAGGACCAAATCCAGCAGACAATCACGCATGGCATCCGCTTCGCATCCGATCCGGATACGCGCTTGTCAGAAATGCCTGCCTTTGGCGACATCATAACCGCCGACCAGATCAAACAGGTCAGCGCCTATATTGCCAGCCTGTCCGGAAACGTCAGCGATCAGTCGTTGGTTGCGCCCGGAGCCAAGGTCTTTGCCGAAAACTGCGTGGCCTGTCACGGCGACAATGCAAAGGGCAACAAGGAGCTCGGCGCTCCTGATCTGACCGACGCCATCTGGCTCTACGGATCGGGCGAAGCGGCCATCACCGCCCAGGTCACCGCGCCGAAACAGGGCGTGATGCCGGCCTGGGGCGCTCGCCTGGGCGAAACCAGGGTCAAGGAGCTGGCAGTCTACGTGCATTCGCTAGGCGGTGGAGAATAAGAAGGGGGTCTATTCTCCGGCCCTCACCGCCCAGGCGACGAGGCCCGGCTCTGCCGGGCCTCGACCTGTTTCCGCGCTGGCGATTGACCTGCATCAACGCGGCGCAATCCAGTCGGCGGCACAATCCGCTCGACGCTGTATTTCGCTGCTCTGTCTGGACCCAGTCAGGACATTTGCCCGGCGAAATCACAAGCCTCGCGACGGGAGAAACCAGTGCTGGACAATACGCAGGTAGAACGGCTCGAAGCCGAGGCGGTCAACTCCGCCAAGGTGCGTCAGCCAATGTATGCCGCGCGCAAGAAGATCTTCCCAAAGCGGGCCTCGGGCAGCTTTCGCCAGTTCAAATGGCTGGTGATGGCGGTCACGCTCGGCATCTACTATCTGACCCCGTGGCTGCGCTGGGACCGTGGCCCGTTTGCGCCGGACCAGGCCGTGCTGCTCGACGTCGCCAACCGGCGTTTCTACTTCTTCTTCATCGAGATTTGGCCGCAGGAATTCTATTATGTGGCAGGCCTTCTGGTCATGGCCGGCGTCGGTCTTTTCCTGATCACGTCGACTGTTGGCCGTGCCTGGTGCGGCTATACGTGCCCGCAGACCGTATGGGTCGATCTGTTCCTGGTCGTCGAGCGGGCCATCGAGGGTGACCGCAATGCGCGCATCAAGCTCGACGCCGGTCCCTGGACCAGCCGCAAACTCGTGCTGCGGGTGTCGAAACACGCCATCTGGCTGATCATAGGCGCGCTGACGGGCGGCGCGTGGATATTTTATTTCGGTGACGCGCCCAGCCTGCTTGGCGAACTCTTCACCGGCACGGCAGCCCCCGTCGCCTACATCACCGTCGCCGTGCTGACGGCAACGACCTACACGTTCGGCGGGCTGATGCGCGAGCAGGTCTGCACCTATATGTGCCCATGGCCGCGCATCCAGGCAGCCATGCTCGATGAAAGTTCGCTCACCGTCACCTATAATGACTGGCGCGGCGAACCGCGCACACGTCATGCGAAGAAGGTCCAGGCCTCAGGTCAGCCGCTCGGCGATTGCGTCGACTGCAATGCCTGCGTCGCTGTCTGTCCGATGGGGATCGACATTCGCGATGGCCAGCAGCTCGAATGCATCACCTGCGCGCTTTGCATCGACGCCTGCGACGGCGTCATGGACAAGCTCGGCAGGGAGCGTGGGCTGATTTCCTACGCGACGCTCTCCGATTACGACGCCAACATGATGCTGGCGACCGCGGGCGGCTCCAGTTCAGTCAACCCGTCGCTGGTCAGGACTGCTGGTGGCCTGTTCTCCGACAAGGTGGCGCATTTCCATGTCAGCAAGATCTTCCGGCCACGCACTTATGTCTACATGGGTTTGTGGTCGCTGATCGGTCTCGGCCTGCTCTATTCGCTGCTGACGCGCGATCGGCTCGAAGTCAACGTGCTGCACGACCGCAATCCGCAATTCGTCACGCTCTCCGACGGCTCGATCCGCAACGGCTACACCGTCAAGCTGCTCAACATGATCCCCGAACCGCGGACCATCGTTGTCACTATGCAGGGCTTACAGGGCGCCGAGATGAGCGTGGTCGGCGACGACATCCCGGCAGGCCGTTCTGTCGCCATTCCGGTCGAACCCGACCGCCTGAAAATGCTGAAGGTCTTCGTGCGCCAGCCAGCGGGTCAAATCCAGGACACAGCGCAGACCTTCACGTTCCGTGTCGAGGACAAGGCGAGCTTCGAGTCGGACGAATACACCGCCACCTTCAACGCGCCGGAGACTGCCAGATGAGCGCCAGAACACAAAAAACCCGCGAATTCACCGGCAGGCACATGCTGTTCACCATCCTTGCCTTCTTCGGTGTGGTCATCGCGGTCAATCTGACGATGGCCACGCTCGCCAACACAAGTTGGACCGGCCTTGTCGTCGAAAACACCTATGTGGCGAGTCAGCAATTCAACAAGCAGGCCGAGGAGGGGCGCGCGCAGGCAGCCCTTGGCTGGACCGGCAAGCTGACCATCGCATGGGGCGAAGTCCACTACGGCCTCACCGACGCCGGCGGCAAGCCGGTTCCCTTGCACGGCGTCAAGGTGCTGTTTCGTCATCCCGCATACGAGAAGGAGGACAAGTCGGTCACCCTCGCACCCGCCTCCGGCCAGGAGTTCGCCGCGCAGCACATGCCGAAGGATGGCGTCTGGATTGTCGAAGTCGACGCCGACGCCGGTCTGCATAAACCGTACCGCGACGTCCGCAGGATCATGATTTCCAATGGAGCGCTGCAATGAGTTGTTGTGCACCGGGCGCCGAAATGGCGCTTGATCTGGTCAACACCGGATCGGTCCTGCCGTCCAGCCAGGAGATCAGGCTGGCGAGCCGATCGCTTGGCGATGATCTCCGCCAGACCGATCTTTCGGTCCCCACGGTTCATTGCGCGGCCTGCATCCAGGCGATCGAGACAGCACTGGGAAAGCTCGATCAAGTGGAGAGCGCTCGTGTCAACCTGTCGACGAAGCGGGTCGCGGTCCGCTGGCGTGGAAACCAGGTACCACCATTCGTCGCCGCGCTGGGACGGCTGGGCTACGAGGCGCATCTGTTCGACCCCGAGGTCGACAACAAGGACAAGACGCTTTCGGAGCTGATCCGCGCCGTTGCTGTCGCCGGCTTTGCGGCGGGCAACATCATGCTGCTTTCGGTCTCTGTCTGGTCCGGTGCTGAAGGCGCTACCCGCGACCTGTTCCACTGGGTCTCGGCGCTTATCGCCATCCCTGCACTCGCCTTCGCCGGCGGCATCTTCTTCCGCTCGGCCTGGAATGCGCTGCGTCACGGCCGCATGAACATGGATGTGCCGATCGCGGTCGGGGTATCCCTCGCCTACGCCATGAGCCTCTATGAGACGATCACCCATGGCGACCACGCCTATTTCGATGCATCGGTGTCACTGCTGTTCTTCCTCCTGATCGGCCGCACGCTCGATCACGTGATGCGCGAACGCGCCCGCACCGCCGTCAAAGGCCTGTCACAGCTCGCGGCGCGTGGCGCCATGGTGCTGCGCGGCGATGGTGCACGCGACTATCTGCCGGTTGGCGAGATCGAACTTGGCATGCTGCTGTTGATCGCTGCCGGCGAGAGAATCCCCGTCGACGGCAAGATCATTCAAGGGGCCTCGGATCTGGACTGCTCGTTGGTGTCCGGCGAGAGCACGCCTCGAAACGTAGCGGCAGGCGAAGCCGTGCAGGCCGGTGTCCTCAACCTAACCGGCCCGCTGACGATCGAGGCGACCGCCGCCGCGAAAGATTCGTTTCTGGCGGAAATGGTTCGGCTGATGGAGTCCGCAGAGGGCGGCCGCGCGCATTATCGCCGGATCGCCGATCGTGTTTCGGCGCTCTATGCCCCGGTGGTTCATCTCACAGCCTTCGCGACGTTCCTTGGCTGGATGGCGGCGACCGGTGACTGGCACCGGGCGATAACCATCGCCATTGCCGTTCTGATCATCACATGCCCGTGCGCGCTCGGCCTCGCCGTACCGATCGTCCAGGTGGTCGCGGCGCGGCGCCTGTTCGAGAACGGCATCATGGTCAAGGACGGTTCGGCCATGGAGCGCCTGGCGACGATTGATAAAGCGGTGTTCGACAAGACCGGAACGCTCACCCTCGGCCAGCCCCGGCTGGTCAATGCGGACTCGATTGATCCGGCCATGCTGGCAATCGCGGGAGACATGGCTGCGCACTCGCGTCACCCGTTTTCAAAGGCCATAGCCGGTTTTGCCCGCCTTGGCGGGCAGCACAAATTCGATGCCGTCACCGAGCACCCGGGTTTCGGGATCGAAGCCACAGCCACCGGTAGCACCTGGCGGCTGGGCCGGCGCGGATGGGCTGGATGGAAGGCCCGGACCGGCGGCGAAGGCAAACATGGCTATGGCGGAACGGTGCTGACAAAAGACGGGTTCATTGTCGCGACCTTCGATTTTGAGGACGCGCTGCGCGCCGACGCCAGGGCGGCGATCGGGCAATTGACCCATGCTGGGGTGTCGGTGGAAATGCTGTCGGGCGATACCGCGGGCGCCTGCGGCGAAGTCGCAAAAATGCTGGGTATCGACAATTTTATTCCGTGCCTGCTGCCGTCCGGCAAGGTCGAACGCATTGAGACGGCGGCGAAAGACGGACACAGGGTTCTGATGGTTGGCGACGGTCTCAACGACACGCCTGCGCTGAGCGCTGCGCATGTCTCGATCGCTCCTGCCACCGCCGCCGACATTGGCCGCAACGCGGCCGATTTCGTATTCCTGCGCGAAAGCCTTCTGGCAGTGCCTCTCGCGCTGGATGTCTCGCGCAAGGCGGGAAGCCTGATTCGCCAGAACATCGTGATCGCGATCGTCTACAATGCCATCGCCGTGCCGATCGCCATACTGGGGCATGTCACGCCTCTTATCGCCGCGATTGCCATGTCCGCTTCTTCGCTCCTTGTGATCGGAAATGCGCTGCGCTTGCAGAGTTCGGTGCCAAATTCGCCGGCGAAAAATGTTCGGCGCGACAGGCGTTCCAACATCACCAAATTGGCCCAATTCTCATGACAATCCTTGCCTACCTCATACCTGTGGCACTCTTTCTTGGTGCGCTTGGCCTGGGGGGCTTCCTGTGGGCTTTGAAGAGTGGTCAGTACGAAGATCTCGACGGTGCCGCCGAGCGAATCCTCATCGATCGGGAAGACAAGCTCGGCCGCTAACCAAGTGCTGGCAAAAATAACCGAGCCACGACCTTCTCCGCCTTGACTATGACGCGCTAGATCGAAGTGTCCGAGGCTCTAACATTCCCAAAATTAACTCCACCAATTTGCGCCAGCGCAAAGAAACGCTGCGTCAGGTCAGATAGCTTCTGCTCATCCGCAACGGTTGATAGACAGGAGACTGACATGATCACGCGACGCGAAGCTCTGTTCGGGGCAGCCATTGGCGCTGCCGCCGTGGCGGCACTGCCGGCATTTTCGGCAACGGTGACAAAGGCAGACATTCAGGGGCTCGCCCGAGAGAAGATCAAGCTCGTGGCACCGCCTTTCGTGCATCCGCACGATCAGGTCGCCAAGGGTGGTCCGAAGATCGTCGAATTCACCATGACGATCGAGGAAAAGACCGTCGTCATCGACGCCGACGGCACGACGCTCAACGCGATGACCTACAACGGCTCGATCCCCGGCCCGCTGATGGTCGTGCATCAGGATGACTATCTCGAGCTGACGCTCATCAATCCCGATACCAACTCACTCGCCCACAACATCGACTTCCACGCCGCGACCGGCGCTCTGGGCGGTGGTGGTCTCACGCTGATCAATCCCGGCGAACAGGTGACCTTGCGCTTTAAGGCGACGCGAACGGGAACGTTCGTCTATCACTGCGCACCCGGTGGCGCGATGATCCCTTGGCATGTCGTCTCCGGCATGAGCGGCGCGATCATGGTCCTGCCGCGCGATGGGCTCAGGAACGACAAGGGCGAGCCGGTCAAATATGACAAGATCTTCTACATCGGCGAGAACGACTTCTATATTCCGCGCGACGAGAAGGGCAACTTCAAGAACTACGAATCGGTCGGCGACGGGTACGACGACATCGTCAAGGTCATGCGCGGGTTGATCCCGACGCATGTCGTGTTCAACGGCAAGGTCGGTTCCCTGACCGGCGACAACGCCATGAAAGCGAAAGTCGGCGAGACCGTGTTGATCGTCCATTCGCAGGCCAACCGCGATACGCGACCGCATCTGATCGGCGGGCACGGCGACTATGTCTGGGAACAGGGCAAATTCGCCAACCCGCCGGCCAAGGACCTGGAAACCTGGTTCATCCGCGGCGGCTCGGCGGGCTCGGCGCTCTATACGTTCCTGCAGCCGGGTGTCTACGCCTACGTCAATCACAATCTGATTGAGGCTGTGGAACTCGGAGCGACCGCTCACTTCATGGTCGAAGGCGAGTGGGATGACGACCTGATGACGCAGGTCGAGGCGCCCAAACCCATAGCCACCAACTGACGGCACTCCTATTTGCCCGGACAGCGTCGCTGTCCGGGCATGGACAAAAGCCATGTCTCTTTTCATCCTGAAGGTTCTGCCGGTCGCCCTGGCCGCCGCTGCTGTTCCGGTAGGGCTCTCGCTGCAGGCGGTCTTCGAGGATCGACAATCCCACCCCATCGCTATGACGGTTGTCTTGCTTTCCGGTTCGATCATCTATCCGACTCCGGGCGAGTTCCTGAAAGAGGGACGCCCGCAAGGCAATCCCCGCCTCGAGCGGCAACTCGACAGACCTCTCGAAATCATGACCTACCAGGTCGGCGCGGCCGACTATGCGGACTGCGTGTCGGCTGGCGGCTGTCAGCCGGCACAGGAGACGCGCGCGATCCCGAGCAATGCACCCGTCACCGGAGTGAGCTATCTCGATGCGAATGCCTACGCCCGGTGGTATTCGCAAGTGACCGGCGGCCAATGGCGGCTGCCATCCGATGAAGAGTGGGCCTTTGCCGCCGCGGAACGGTTCGCCGGCGAATTCGAGGGGGTCGAAAACGATGCCAGCAACCCCGCCAGACGATGGCTCACCAGCTACAAGGCCGAGGTGGATCTAAATCGCAAACCGGACCCGATGCCGAGGAGCCGTGGCTCGTTTGGTTTCAATTCCCTGGGCCTTGCCGACTTTTCCGGCAACGTCTGGGAGTGGACTTCGACCTGCTATGTCCGCACCACGTTGGCTGCGGATGGAAACGGTGTGGCAAGTTCGGTCGACAATTGCGGCGTCCACGTCCTTGAAGGGCTTCACAGAGCCTACATGTCGAACTTCGTCAATGACGGGAAAAGCGGAGGTTGTGCCGTTGGCACGCCTCCCGACAATCTGGGATTCAGGCTGGTCCGGGACCATTCGGGATGGGCAAGCCGGATCCTTGGCTGGCTTGGCACCGTCTGACAGGTCTGAAGCGGCTTCTCCATTCGCGTTTCGACGGTCGCGTGCTCTCCCGGGCCGCCTCACCGGGCCTTTGGCCTCATCAACGCGGTTCCATAGGTTAGAATGAAGCCAGCAAATGCCGCCACCCATGCGGTGCCCGCCATGTCGATCACCACGTCATAGGGGACGAAGGCAGCCAGGATTCTCAATGATCCTGCGAGGAGGACGGTCACAAAGATGAACGAGGCGCCTTTCCCAGCCTTGAGCTCTTGCCCGGTGTGCCCGAGCGTTGCGCGGGTCATCACGGCAAGCGTCATGGCGCCGACCGCACCCGTTCCGAGCGCGTGGAGCCCCGCAGCAGCTGGCACGGCGGAAGGAAAAAAGATCGAAGCCGAGACAAGGGCAAGGCCGACCGGCACGAAGGCATATGCAAGGTGGAGGATGAGCACGAGCGGATCCCGCACTGTGCGTCCGCCAGCCCAGCGCGACAGACGCCAAGCCTGGCAGATTGCGGCGACAGCCATAAGCATTCCCGAGGCGCGGTTGTCGGGGGCGAACGTCCATGCTCCCAGCGCGAGAGCTGAGATGGCTATCGATACGACGTCAAAACGGTCGAACGGCGCAGGCAGCTTGCCAGGATTTTCCCGGGCGAGCCAGTTGCGCGTGAAGCTCGGAATGATACGCCCACCGATCAGCGAGATGAGCACGATCGCCGCAGCCATACCGAGCCTGGGGCTGATGTCGGAAGTGCCTTGAAGGTGCGCCTCGACATGGAACATGCCGTTGGCGTACGCCAGGACGGCAAGCGGCAGCAGCACCTTGAGATTGCGCCAGTTGCGTCCCGCGACGATTTCGCGTGCCGCCGCGGCAGCGACAGCAAGCAGAAATGAGCCATCGATCACGGCTACCGCTTCCCAGCCGATATCCGCCGAGAAGAAGACCGCGGCGCGCCCAGCAAGCCACAAGACCACCAGCGCCAGCAGCGGCAAGCCTTGCACGGGCAGCCGGCCGGTCCAGTTCGGGATGGCGGTCAGCAGGAACCCGGTAACGATCGCCGGCAGATAGCCGAACAGCATCTCGTGAATGTGCCAGTCGACGGCAATGAACGCACTGTGGGCATCGAGTTCGCCGGCATAGATCGGTAGCCAAAGCAGAATGGAGAGCGCGGCATACAGCGACCCGAGGAAGAAGAAGGGCCTAAATCCGTAGGAAAGAAATGCGGGCCCAGTGTAGGCCCGCAGGCGTGGAATTCCCATGATCTGCGTCTCCAAATGAACAGGGCCGGATGAACCGCCGCCCTCGGTTCGTCCGGCCCGCGCCCGCCCCTTTGTGCGGCAGGCATGGCTGTATCGATTGCCGGTCAGTTGGCCGGGATCTTGCTGAACAGGTCGGCAAACACCGTCTTTGCCTTCCCGGCATGTTTCACCGTCTTGGCTGCGTCGAGGTTGAGCGGCTTGCCGACAACGATCAGGGCGACCATGCCCATGCCGTAGTGAGGCGCGCATTTGACGCCATACACACCTTCCTGGGTCAGTGTGACGGTAATCTCCTCGTTGGGCTTTCCCTTGAAGGCTTCGGCGCCCTCCGGAAGCATGCCCTTGATCGACTCTGCGTCATGGCTCTTGTCGGTTGGCACAAACTTGACAGTGTCGCCAGGTGCTGCCTTGACGAAGGCCGGCTGGAAAACCATGGAGCCCTTTTCGCCCTTGTTGAGCATCTGCACCACATGCTCTTCCGCGCTTGCACTGCCGGCGAGCGCGAGGATGGAGATTGCGGCGGCGAGGATGGAGAGTTTCATCGGTTTGTCCTTTGTTTCGTCTTCGCGGCGTTGTGCCGTTCCATGCCATTTAGCTTGATGCGGCCCGAGACAATTTGCGCTGGCGCAAACTCGGGATAAGAAAGGTCTCCCGCACGGTTGATGCGGAACCGTAGGGCCGTGAGGAATCCGTTGGCTGCGCTGGACCGATCGCTGATTTCGCGACTGCCGCTCTTCCAGGGGCTGACGCCCGACGAGCAGAGCGAGATTCTGCGAGATGCGCGGTCGTCTCGCTATGCCAAGGAGACGGCGATCTTCGCGCAGGAGGCCGAGGCCCATTCCTTCTTCGTGCTGATCGCCGGGCACATCCGTGTCGTTCGCACCACGCCGGACGGACAGCAGGTCATCGCCAGATACATCAGCGAAGGCGAGGTCTTTGGCGTCGCCGCGGCACTTGGCCGGCCGGCCTACCCCGCCAGTGCTGTCGCGGCGGTGGATTGCGTGGTGCTGGCCTGGCCCAACGCTCTTTGGCCGGAGTTGGCGCGTCGGTTCCCGGTGTTTGGCGCAACCACCTACAGGACGGTCGGAAACAGGCTGCAGGAGACCCAGACGCGAGTGGTGGAGATGTCGACGGAACAGGTGGAGCAGCGGGTTGCGCATGCGCTGCTGCGGCTGGCAAACCAGACCGGCCGAAAGACCGATAACGGCATCGAAATCGACTTTCCGATCTCGAGACAGGACATCGCCGAGATGACCGGGACGACGCTGCACACGGTCAGCCGGCTGCTGAGCCGGTGGGAAGACGTTGGAATAATTGTCAGCGGACGCCAGAAAGTCACGGTCAAGGATGCGCATCGCCTTGTGGTTCTCGCGGATAACCGGGACAAGCGCTGATCCTCACCGTTCTCCTCGAATGGCCGCTTCGAGTTCGCCCAGAAAGTCGCCCTCATCGATCCGATGTTCCCGGCACGCTTCAGCCACGGTATGGAATGTGCCGATCGGACAGCCGACGCAGAGCATCTTGTATCTCAGCACCACAGCCACCGTTGCCGGCCATTTCCTCATGATTTCGTCGACGATCATGTCCGGGTCGAGCGAACTGCGCTGTTTCACGATGAGGTCTCCGCGTTTTGCGAAGCCTCTTCATAAATCGCGTTCGGACCGCTCTCGTTGCGCTTTCGCAATCTGAAAATGATTCAGATCAAGACAGGGCGTGCGCGATCTCGATAAGCAACGAGATAAAGTATCTGAGGAGGTTGGCATGCAAGCCAAAGCCATAATGACCACACCGGTCGTTGCAATAGAGCCGTCTGCGTCGATCGTCGAAGCGGCCGGATTAATGCTCTCCAGCAAGATTAGCGGGCTTCCCGTCGTTCGCAGCGACGGCGCGCTGGTGGGCATTATCAGCGAGGGTGATTTCCTGCGCCGCGGAGAGCTGGGCACTCAGCGCAAGCGCCCACGCTGGCTGGAGTTTCTTGTCAGCCCGGGAAGAGTTGCCGAAGAATATGTCCTGGCCAACGGACGGCGGGTCGAGGACGTGATGACCGACAGCGTTGTCACGGCATCCCCCAATGCATCGCTTGCCGAGGTCGTCGAGTTGATGACGCATCACTGCATCAAACGCGTCCCGATCGTCGATGGCGGCAAAGTTGTCGGAATGATTGCCCGCTCCGATCTTCTTCGTGCGCTGCTTCACACGCAGCCAGCCTCGACCCCGACGGCCATTGACGACGAACGGATACGCCAGAGCATCGTCGGGGAGCTTGCAGCGCAGAAGTGGGCTGGAAATGATCTGATCAATGTCAGTGTCGACAAAGGGATCGTAAAACTGAGCGGCGCCATCTTCGACGAACGCGAGCGCCGGGCAGCCATCGTCGCGGCCGAAAACGTCGCCGGCGTCAAAGGCGTTGAGGACAATCTATTTTGCGCCGAGCCGTTGTCCGTCATCCTGGTCTCGTAGCCAAGGGCTACCACCACCATTTTCCCAAGGCGAACTGCGTAGCCGCTCGACGACTAACGCTGGCCGGCCGCATGCTGCAGCCGTGCGATCAGGTCGCGGTTGCGACAATAATCTGGCGGAGCATCGGCTTGCTCGTGTCGATCGAGCCAAGTCGAGCATTCGTCCTGATGGCCGCAGGATCGGCAACGGTTGACCGCCCGATCGG
>NZ_RZRT01000067.1:0-28677 GCF_003998295.1 Mesorhizobium sp. M7A.F.Ca.US.011.01.1.1 | reverse complement strand
GCTTGGTGATGATGAACTCGGCCAGCAGCTCGGCATCCGAATGGCCTTCCCATAAGCCGAAGGAATCCTGAGTACGAATGAGCCGCAGGAGGCATTTGACGAACGGGGAAGCAAGGGCCTCGTCGTCATTGTTGACAGCAGGGCCAACCGGAGGAATTTCGTTGTTCGTCATTTCAGTCTTCGTCTTCGAGGTACGATTTCCTTTTCCTGCGATGCCCACTCCGGGTCCGCTTGCGTGGCCGACGAATGGCTTGGGCGGGCCAACCCCAAGAGTGCCCCGTGGCCGACCTCGACATGTCCACGAGTGCGAGACCTGCGGCGCGAATTCGCGGCGCACATCGTCTGCGCCGCGATCCGACCGGTGGTCAACGCAATTGAAATCCAACCTTCCGCAAGCCGCCGCCCTGCTGCATCGACATACTTGCTGCGAAGAGAGCTTCGATGGGCGGATTGGCCAGTGTTCAATTCCAATTGTCAGTCCCTTCGCGATTCTTGCTCAGGAAGTGACTTCGTTTTGAGTTTCGGGTGCCTTCTTTTGCGGAGCCACACAAAGATCCGCGTGACAGGCAGGCTCACCCGTGTAGTTGGCCAGTGCTTCGAGCAATGGGGTAAGATAGTACTGTTTGGTGTGGTCCGGAATTGGCCCCAGCCGGTCCACCGATTTCAGTGCCACCTCGATCAACTCGATTGCGCGATCTTTGTTGCCGCTCTCGTAATAATACTGAGCTACCGGGAGGTACCGGAGGTATTTAAACGGGCCATCGCCGTTCGGGGGATTGAGTGCCAGTATCTGTTCCGAGAGCTCGTTGCCCATCGCAAAGCGCTCCGCGCGCGGAAGATGGGAATTGTCCATCGTGGGATCGAAGAGTTGGTTGAGGGCCAAGGCCATCCACGACACCGCGTCGGACGTTTTGTCGATCGCGTCCTCGACCAATTCTCGCATGACCGGCATGCCGGTCTTGATGTCGCGCAGCTTGTGAAGCAGAAGATCCGCATGAATCTGCCGGAACTCACAAGAGTCTGGCATCAAGGCGAGGCCTTCTTCGATGGCCAAGAGCGCCGCCGTCCAATCCTCGGCCTGCATCGCCGGCTCAAGTTTGGCGTATATCGGCCCGGTAAGCGACATTTCGCGCGCTGCAAGTTGGTTATGCGCGATGCGCTTTGCATCGGCGGCTTTCGCTTCATAGCTGCTGCGCCAGCTGCCGTTAAGGACTTTCGGCAAAACGTCATCGAGTTCCGCCGGGTGGCCGATAAAAGCGATGTGGCCGTCGCGGTCGACCACGAACGAGGTGGGAATCCCAATCGAAGAGCTGGGATCCATCCAGAGCTTGTTCATTTCGCCAATGTAATCGAACCCGATACGATAATTCAGATTCGGGAACTCCTCGGTCAGCCAGGCATCCACGTTGGTCCGCGCCTCGTCTGCGGTAGGACCCTGTTCGCAGGCGGCAACTCCGACCGCCTCAAATCCGCTGCCTTCATATTTCTCCTGCAGTTCGATCAAATGGGGCATGGCGTCGACACATGGTCCGCACCAAGTCGCCCAAAACTCAACGAGGTAGACCTTGCCGGGCCGAAAGTTCGTGAGGGGCTCGCCACGCAGCCAGTTCTCCACTTTGATCGCAGGAGCCGGGGACCCCATACGCAGTTCCATCTTGGTGTCCAAAGTCATTCCACACCTTTCGTCTCTTTTGTCGCGGAATATTTTCCAGTCAAAATCGGACACGGTCTCGAGGGCATCGCTCCCTCTGGCTTGCTTCAGCGAAGCTCTCACCGTGTTGCCGCACATCAAGCTGCAACGGAGGTGCCAATTCCCTCAGCTCCGGTAAGCGGCGGGAAATGCTTTGAAATTCTCCACGAGGCCAAATGCGGCCGATTGTCGTGAACCCGACATGTCTTCTGCCGCTGTCGGGTTTCGCCCTATCACTCTTGAGAGCTTGGACGGCTCGCCTGTGATTAGACTGGCCTCGGCCCTCGAGCAGTGGCAGTTTGGCGCCAGTTCGAAAGCGCGAACTCGCCGGCTTGGTCCTCGTGCCGCCACCGCCGCGTGTGGATTCTTGCCCCGGAGTCAAAATTCGCCTCGCGGTTGCCAACGGCGGCATGCGCTCAATGCGCGTGGCGTTGAGCACCGACAGCACGTAATGGTACCAATTAGTGGATGCCCGTCGCTGCCTCCACTTCTCCAGCCAAGCGCTCGAACGACGCTACCTACCCACGTTCGAGCGCGACCGCGGAATCGCAGACTGCCGAACGTCAGCCGTTGCGAAAGGTGTAGCCGTACCCGTTGATCGCCGGTGCGCCGCCTAGATGTGCGTAGAGGACCCTCGATCCCTGTGGAAAGAAGCCCCTCTGGACGAGGTCGATCATCCCTTGCATCGATTTGCCCTCGTAAACGGGGTCCGTAATCATGCCCTCGAGCCGCGCGCACAAACGGATTGCCTCTTTGGTTTCCTCCGATGGAACGCCATAACCCGGGTACGCGTAGTCCATGAACAACACCACGTCTGCCTCGACAATTTCCGCTCCGAGGTGGACGAGCTTCGCTGTATTTTGGGCGATGCCAAGCACCTGCGCCTTGGTCTTGGCGGGCATGGCGGAGGCATCGATACCGATCACGTTGCGCTGTCGACCATCCTTGGCGAACCCGACGAGCATGCCGCCGTGGGTTGAACCAGTCACCGTACAGACGACGATATAGTCGAAGGCAAACCCAAGCTGCTCTTCCTGGGCACGCACCTCCTCAGCGAACCCCACATAGCCCAGGCCGCCGTATTTGTGGACAGAGGCGCCGGCAGGTATCGCATATGGCCTGCCGCCCCTTGCCTTGACTTCATAAAGTGCCTTTTCCCAGCTGCGGCGGATGCCGATGTCAAAGCCCTCGTCAACCAGGCGCACCTCTGCCCCCATGATGCGGCTCAAGAGGATATTGCCGACCCGGTCGTAGACAGCATCATCATGTGGGACCCAGCTCTCCTGGACCAGGAGGCATTTCATGCCGATCTTGGCGGCGACCGCAGCGACCATGCGCGTATGGTTGGACTGCACGCCACCGATTGTGACGAGCGTATCGGCATCTGACGCGATCGCGTCGGGCACAATGTATTCGAGCTTGCGCAGCTTGTTTCCGCCGAACGCGAGACCGGAGTTGCAGTCCTCGCGTTTGACGTAGATTTCCACCTTGTCGCCCAGATGCTTGCCGAGGCGGTCGAGCCTCTCGATCGGCGTGGGTCCAAAGGTGAGCGGATAACGTTCGAATTTTTCCAGCATGCTATCTCCAGCAAAAAAGTACCTGAACCTGCTACGCACCGGTCAGCCCAGGGGTATGGTCGCGTGTTAGCCGAACACAGATTCCCTATACGATCAGCTCAGTCATCAGAGGGTGACCAAAATTGGTGTGGGTCTGAGCACTGATCCTGTCATCCGCGCATCAAAGCAGCAGCACATGCTGGGCATTCGACCAAGCCGGGACACAGCTGAAAATTGCATTCCGCAGTTGATCAGAGTCAGACGACTGGTACCCGAGCTTTCCTGTAACCATCGGCATGCTGGCCCCTGTGGCGAGTTCCACGAGCGCGGCTAGAGGACTGCCAGATCAGAAAGAGCACGCGGCCGAAGTAGCCGGCCTGAAGCAGCAGCGAACAGGCCAGCGTCGTGACGACTGCCACACGGAGCGAATCCAAAGCGAAGTAAACCATCGACGCATTGCTGCACAGGACCAGCCCCACGAGCCGACAAAAAGATGAAGTGCACGCCGCTCCCCTGGTTTTCGCCAGATCATGTTGCGAGCTCGTCGGCCGGAACATGCGTCTGGCAGTTCTTGGGGCAGACGCGGCCGCAGGCTCCGCAGCCTATGCAGCGGCCGGCATCATCGACAACCATGATCATGCGATTGAGCTTGCCGTCGAAATCGTCGTCCTCGTCATCGCAGGGGCGAGGATTTCACCCGCATCATCAACGCCGTGAAGATGCATGACATCGCGCGAGCAGACCTTGAAACAACGGCAGCAGCCGATGCAGGTTTGCTATCGATGGAGGTCAGGTACGACGGCATCCAAATGGAGCCGTCACGGGTGGTGAATGTGCGCATCATCCTAAATTCTTCATTGAAGCGAGTTCTCTCTTGGCAACATCCAACTCGGCATAAACGGCTTGGGTTTTCTCGGCGACTTCCTGTATGTCGGCCCACTTGCCCGGCAGACCCTCGACAAGGTCCTGCAATGCCATCTTGGCAATAGCTGCACGCAACTGGAGCTTTCGGACTTTCTTCCTCATCTTATCTAGGTCTGACATAGATCCTTCCTGGAACAATGGTTTTTTGATGCGCTCCATCTCGGGCTAGGCTTCAATGGCTGCAGTCGCATCGTCGACCAGTTTCGTACCGGCCTCAGCAAGTTTGCGGAAAGTCTCGAAGCCGAACCGGTGGACGTCTCGACAGAACGCCCAACCGCCGGAAGCCCCCACGGGTTTCATTTCTATTGTCGGCGACGTCGACACGCCGGAGCGCTCCTCGATCGCAAGCGCTACGGCGGTGTAAACATGTCGAGCCTCCACAGCGCGTCAGGATCGGGATCGCCGCCAAAGGGTACCGCACGTTGCTGTTGCTTGGTGATGATGAACTCGGCCAGCAGCTCGGCATCCGAATGGCCTTCCCATAAGCCGAAGGAATCCTGAGTACGAATGAGCCGCAGGAGGCATTTGACGAACGGGGAAGCAAGGGCCTCGTCGTCCCCGTGGACAGCAGGGCCAACCGGTTCATGAGGAATTTCGCTTTTCCCCAATTTCAGTACTCCTCTTGAAGGACGATCTCTTTTTCTGCGATGTGTGGTTCGGGCGCTTGCGTGGGCGGGGAATGGCTTGGGCGAGCCGATCCCACGCAACAGTGTCCCGTGGCCGACCTCGAGCACGTCCACCAATGCGAGACCTTTCACCGCGGCGCGAACGCCTGCGCCGCGGTTCGACCCGAGGTAAACGCAATGGAAATTCCACCTGCCGCAAGCCGCGCACTTTTGCGGCATCGACGTTATTGCTGCGAAGTGCGCCTGGGCGGGCGGATTTGCCGGTGTTCAATTCCAATTGTCATGCCCTTCGCGATCCTTGCTCAGGAAGTGACAGCGTTTTGAGTTTCGGAAGTCTTGTTTTGCGGAGCCACACAGAGACCCGCGTGACAGGCAGGCTCACCCGTGTAGTTGGCCAGGGCTTGGAGCAACGAGGTGAGGTAGCGCTGTTTGGTTTGGTCCGGCACTGGCTCCGAATGGTCCAGCGATTTGATTGCCACCTCGATCAACTCGATCGCCCGGTCCTTGTTGCCGCTCTCGTAATAATACTGAGCGACCGGAAAGTAACACCCGAATTTAAAGTCTCCATCGCCTTGCGGAGGATTAAGTTCCAGGATCTGTTCGGAGAGCTCCTTGCCCATCGCAAAGCGATCATCATGCGGAAGATGGGAGTTGTCGATCGTGGGATGGAAGAGTTGGTTCAGCGCCATCACCACCCAAGACATCGCTTCGAACTTTTTGTTGATCGCGTCCTCGACCAATTCGCGCATAAGCGGCAAGCCGGTTTTGATGTCGCGCAGCTTGTGAAGCAGAATATCCGCATGAACCCGCCGAAAATCAAAAGAGTCTGGCATCACGGCGAGGCCTTCTTCGATGGCCAATAGTGCCGCTGCCCAATCCTCGTCCTGCATCGCCGGCCCAAGTTTGGCGTATATCGGCTGACTCAGCGACGATTCGCGCACACGCGAGATTCGCTTTGCATCGACGGCTTTCGCTTCATAGCTGCTGCGCCAGCTGCCGTTAAGGACTTTCGGCAAAACGTCATCGAGAGGTGCCGGGTGGCCGATATAAGCGATGTGGCCGTCGCGGTCGACCACGAACGAGGTGGGAATCCCGAACGAAGAGCTGGGTTCCAGCCAGAGCTTTTTCATTTCGCCAGTGCAATCGAACGCTGTCCGATAATTCAGATTCGGGAACTTCTCGGTCAGCCAGGCATCCACGTTGGTCCGCGCTTCGTCCGCGGTTGCAGCCTTTTCGCAAGCTGCGACTCCGATAATCTCAAATCCGCTGTCTTTATATTTCTCCTGCAGTTCGATCAAATGGGGCATGGCGTGGACACATGGTCGGCACCAAGTCGCCCAAAATTCAACGAGGTAGACCTTGCCGGGCCGAAGGCTCGTGAGGGGCTCGCCACGCAGCCAGTTCTCCACTTTCAGCGCAGGAGCCGGGGACCCCATACGCAGTTCCATCTTGGTGTCCAAAGTCATTCCACACCTTTCGTCTCTTTTGTCGCGGAATATTTTCCAGTCAAAATCGGACACGGTCTCGAGGGCATTGCTCCCTCTCGCTTGCTTCAGCGGAGCTCTCACCGTGTTGCCGCACATCAAGCACGGCAAAGGGCATGCCAACCCTTCTTAGCTTCGGCAAGCGCCGGTACCGCCTTGAATAAGCGAGCCCTAACACGGCCAGCTGACGTTAACCTGAATGTCGGCTTTCGACGGCTCACCTTAGCGGCTGCCGTTTAGGAAGGTGAGAGTTTGGCTGGCCCGCTGGCGATAAGACCGGCTTCGGCGTCCTGGAGTAGTCGCACTTCGGCGATGGGGTCGAAAGTGCGGGAGAGGCTCGGTACCCTTGCAGCCACCGCCGCATGTGGCCCGGCGTCATAATTCGCGTCGCGGTTGCCAACGGCGGCGTTGGGCTCGATCCACGTGGCGTTGAGCCCGACAGCACGTAAAGCTGCATCGTGATTGAATGCCCTTTGCTGTTTCACGCCAAGCAGGAGTCGCGCGACGCTACCTTGCTCAAGCGCGAGCAGAGCGATCTGACGCCGTAGGAATATTGCTCGTCCCGCTTTTGCCGCCAGAGGCGGAAATCTTTCCTGAATGCCACCGCCGATCATCAATATCGACGAATCATATCCCGCTGCCCATTTGTTCGACTCCGAGGTCGGGCCAGCACTCCGTCAAGGGACGGTTGATGAACCCTAGATGCTCGGGATTGGCGCATGGCGCGCGCCGCAGAAGGCTGTCAAGGATGCGGCGCGCTCGCCAGGCCAGCAGCCCAAAGTTCGGATCAGCCAGCCCGCGCTGTCCAAGGCAGGCGTTCTGAACGAAAAGGCGTCGGTCTCGCGGTCCGTCCCAGTACACCGAAAAATCCTCGCCGATGGCGAGCTCATTGCCGATCTGTTCGAGGCGATCTGCGATCGGTTCTAGGAAACCCGGCAGCGGTTTCTCGTACCCGGTGGCCAGGATGACGATATCGGCGGTTACTTCTCCGATGTTGTCCAAGCCGCGTTGCAGCGTGAGCCTGTGCCCTGCTCCGGCATTGATGCAGCGCGACACGTTGCAACTTGGCCGCAATGTGATCTCGCATTGGTGTGGCTCGAGAAAGGCGTGGTGGTAGAGCGCCTGATAGACCGCGCGCAACTTGCTTTCTGAAATGCCCTCGGAGGCAAGCGCGAAACGCCGCAGGAACAGCTGTCGATGCACCTCGCTCATCGCAGCAAAACGATCCGAGAAGCATGGCGTGAACAGCCCGTTTGTGAACGCGTGGTCGTCGAAAGGCATCTCGCGCGTCAAGACCCATGTGATCGCCGCGGGCCGCCGTTCTTTCGGCCGGCCGACAAGGTGCAGTAGCAGCTCGGCTCCCGACTGTCCGCCGCCAACAACGCAGACATGCTTTTTTTGCACCTCAGGATTGATGTGGGCCAACTCAGATGAGTGGAACAGGTTGGGTCCAGTCCAGCCATGAAACTGAGGCGGAATTTGCGCCTGCTTGCCTATGTCGATGACGAGGTTTCTTGCATCAAGGACCGCGTTGTCCGTCCGCACGCGAAACTCGCCGTCAAAGCGGATTTCGCGAACGGCCTCGCCGCCACGGACAAGCGGATTCTTCTGGAACGCCCAGTTGAGATATTGGGCGAACTCGGCTCTAAGCACCCCGTGAAATTGCGCATTGAGGAAATTGTAAAGACGCCCGTTCTCGTGGAGGTAGTTTACGAATGTGTAGGCTGATCGCGGATTGACCAGAGTAACCAGATCCTGGAAGTGGCCGACCTGGAGCTCCGCGCAATCGAAAGCGCTGCCTGGATGTCCTCGGAAATCGACCTCCCGGTCCAGGAACAGTGCCCCTTGCGCAATCTCTTCCTGTATCTGACACGCAAGGCTCAAATTAGATGGTCCAGCACCCACACCAATACAAAAGAGGTCCACTTATCCTTACTCCTCTAGGAGTGTTTTCCAACTCAGCGGCATGTTGACGTCGATTGCCGGGCATTGAGCAATGCGAACCTCACAGGCATGCTTGAGCCGCGGTCCCGACTGAGAGGACAGCAAAAGCGTGTGCCGCCTTCCAGGTCTTGGGCTCAATGTCGGCGGCATCGACAGCGGCGCGGCGTGATCCGAACCCAAGAGCAGAAGGAAAGTGTGTGATGCTGTCGCGCGGCTCTTCCGGATCTTACGGCGGCTTCTAGCGCCGGCCTCCACCCCAGGAGTGGCTGTTTCCCTGCCACGACGGAAGCGGCTCTTTCTTTCGAGGGGCGTAACCATGGATAACGGCTCTTAATGCTTTCGGAGACTCCCATGCATGCGGCGTGCCGGATAAAGACCTGTCAAACCAACGAGTTCGCGCAGTTCCAGCTCGTCTGGAATCCGACATTGTCGCACGCCCGACGATCGGGCAGGGGAAGCTCCGCGGCAGCGGCCCTTGCACACCGCAGGCTGACAGGGACAGCCGCCGATTTGACGCGCGTCCGGGTACTGATAAGGGGCCTTCCAACAGGGTTCGCGCACGAGGCGGGGTCTCCTGGTACACCCGCCCTGTGGCTTGGCTGCGGTCTGCTGCAGCCGTTCGTCTTTACTGCCCGTTGCGGACGATCTCGCACGAGTTGGTTCACGAGAGCGTCGTGAAGCAGTCGAGGCGTCCGGTTTGGCTCTGACAAGCGTCGCAAGATGTTCGCGGATCCAGCCATGTCTCCGCAATCCGACCGGTAACCGACGACGACTTCGGACTGGTTGGCGGTCCTACGACCTGATCGGTGTTCCTACGGAGCTGATCAGCGAGCCAAAAACAGCGGCAATGTGGTCTTCCCAAAGCTCCAGCTCGGCGGACCGCCGAAAATCCGCTCACGCAGCCCACGGCTGCCATAAGCACCCATAACCATCATGTCAGCACAGATGTCGTTCGCGTGCTGGGTCAGCACTGTGCCCGCCGATTTGCCGGCGCTCTTAAGCAGGTCAACGGAGACCCGAGCACCGTGCCGAGTAAGATAGGCAGCGATGTCAGCTCCAGACTGCGCGCCTTTCCCGTTGTTTTGCGCCTTTGGATCGACCATAGCGACACAGACTTCCTTGGCAGCGGATAGGATACTAAGAGCTTCCCGAACCGCACGCGAGGCCTCTACACGCGAATCCCAGCCGACCAGCACGCGTCGAGGCGACAGCGTCGCCTTAACGCCCTTCGGCACGATGAGCACCGGCTTTCCGCTATCGAACAAGCAGCCGTTGACAACAGGAGGTCCGAGAGTCTCATCGTTGAGGAGGTCTCCTCCAACGATCGTCAGGTCAGCGCAGAGCGCCCGCTGTCGTGCCACTTCACCGAGGCTAGCCGGATCGCAATAGTCGGTGTCAACGTCACAGGAAAGCGACATAGCTTTCAGCCTTTTGAGGATATCCGCGGACCGTCTTTCCATTCTGGTCACGTCCTGTGAAAATTTCTCGATTTGCTGAAATCGATAGTTCGGTACTGCAATTGCCTGTGCACGTCCTGTATTCCATTCGGGGGGCGGAGACGACATCAAGAGCAATGGAGGCGGTATAATGAGTACCGATAGGTGCGCGCCGACCTCGGCACACAGTCCGGCAGCTGTTGTGAGGTCCTCATCAGAATGATCAGCACCCGTCACACTGAATATGCTTTTAAATTCCATTTGCCTGCTTCTCCTGGTCTTCGTTAGGAGCGCCTCAAAGCGGCAACACCGCTCTCAGGAGGAAGAGAGAGCGGCACCACGTTCGATCACCGATTTCAGTCGTCCGGCTTCTCGAGCGAGTAGCCGGCCGACCTGACGGTGCGAATGACGCTGCCGGGCAAGGCCGTTTTCAGCGCCCTCCTGATTCGGCTGATATGGACATCGACGGTGCGTGCACCGACATGAATGTTGGGCAGCCAGGCCGCCCCGATAAGCTCGTCCCGGCTGAAGACCTTGCCGGGGGCCTCAATCATAAGCCGCAGCACGTTGAAATCGATCCGTCCGAGATGGATGTCGTGGCCATTACCGCGAACCCGATGGGCATCGAGCTTCATCTCCAGGCCTCCACAACAAATCCAACTGTCGTTTTCAACCCCGTTCGGACCACGCTTGGTCAGCCCGAGCCTCGCCCGCAGGCAGTCGAGCAGCTTGGCCGGAGCCACCGGCCGCACAAAGCTCTCAACGCCTGCCTTCAAGAGATCGAGGTGCTGGTGCTCGGCGCCAGGCGCGATCAGGGCGATGATAGGCAGGTCGGTGGTGCGCGGTTCCCGCTTGAGGTGGGCGCAAATTGCGGACCCGTTTATGCTGGCTGGGTCGCAATCCAGCACTACGGCCTGAAGCTCCCGTTGTTCGGCCAAGGCCAGCGCAGCCTTCGCGCCGTCTGCCGTCTCACTGCTGAAACCGTCAACCTCCAGTATGTGGCTGTAGAGCAGATAGAACTCGGCATCTTGCGAGCAGATCAGGACCAGCGGCTTCTTCATCGGCGATACCCCAACAACCTGGTCGGCCTCGAGTCCCTGGATCGAGGGGACTGGCCAACATAGTTTCTCGGGTCCGTCATGATGGCCTTTCTCGAAAATCGCGCCCATCATGCCAGCGCCACGTGGGGAAAGGTTTCGATGACTGAAATCGCATCGTCGACCAGCTTCGTACCGGCCGTGGCGAGCTTCAGGAGCGTCTCGAAGCCAAACCGGTGGACATCGCGCAGCGTTTTGGACAAAACGACCAGCCGTCCGGTCGTGAAAAGCACCCGACCAAAACCCTCATGGCTCACCTGGATCATCGGCGATGCCATAAGGCCGCAGCGCTCCTCGATCGCAAGCCCGATGGCGGCGTAGTACTTGTCGAGCCTCCACAGCACGTCGGGATCGGGATCTCCGATGATTGGGATCCCTCGGCGCTGTTCCTTGGTAATGATGAAGTCGCCCAGCAGCTCAGCGTCCGCTTTGCGTTCCCACGAGCCATAGGAATCCTGAGAACGGATCAGCCGCACGAGGCATTTGACGAACGGGGTGCAAAGAGCCGCCTCGTCTTCGGCGACAGCTGGGGGGATTGCGGGGTCAGGCATTGGCGTCCTCCTCTTTTCAGTCCTCGTCCTCGAAGGACGGTTTCTTTTCGGCAATGCCCGCTCGCGCCAGCACCTTGCGCAGCCAAGGCGGAGGACACGTCCTGAGCATCATCTGCGTGCGCAAGAGCACCTGTGGGATCGATTGGGGCTCCGCCACTTTGATCGGGTGGATTTTTGCCGCGACAAGCTTGGCTGCCGAAGGGCCGCCAATTGCCAGACAAAACAGGATCTGACAGCCCTTGAGCGCATCCACCTTTGGCGTGATGCGATCATCGCGCTCGGCCCGATGCTCCCCGCTTTCATCGGACACGTCATCGAAGGCCACGGCTTCTACGAGATTCCATTCCTCGCGCGTCACGTCGTAGACAGCAAAGCGCCTGGCCGACCCGAAATGGGCGTTGAGGTCCTGCATGTCCTGAGTGGCGATCGCAACGCGCAATGCGCCCTTACGTCGTTCAGGCATCGGGGCGAAAACCTCACTACTGACCAGCGAGAGGCGGCGAACAGCGTTCATCGTGATATTTCTCGATTACGGAGTGGATCAAGCGCCTCAGGAGTGGGCGCGTGTTGGTTGGCCTGGAAGATGCTGGCGACCTCGAAGATCATGTCGCGGGTGCCCTGATAGAGAATTGCGAGCTTGTGCTGGCTGCCTAGTCGATCGAAGACCGGGAACCCGATGCGCATGAGCGGAATTCGGAGCCGCTCCGATGCTTGGCGCCCGTGCGAATGCGTGACAAGCAGGTCAGCACCGACGGCAAGACTTTCCAGATCGCCGAGATCGCCGATCTGAACCGAAACCGCCGGGACTTTCTCGAGAATTTTAGACCTGTCGGTCGTTGTGACGGCCGCGGCTATCTCGGAGCCGAGGCCAGCAAAGAAGGTCGCAAGTTGGAACAGCTGGTCTGGTTCGGCAGCGATGGCAATTTTCTTGCCGCCGAAATGGAAATGTCCGTCGAGCATCGCGTCCTGCAATTGCGCCCGGCGCCGGCGCACGCGGGCCGGTACCGCCGCGCCCGAAATCGCAGACAGCAGCGACACGAAGCGGTCCGTGTCCTGCAGCCCAGTCAGTGACTGGAACAACACGTAAGGCACGCCGGTCAACCCGTGCAGCGCTTTCGCCGGGCGGCGCATGTGCTCACCGATGGCGATGCATTGCATGGCCGTGCCCAACTCGCGAATGTCTTCGACGCTGGTGCCGCCGTATGTGGTCGCTACCCAGCGGTCAGGAACCGTACCGTCGAGCGAGCCTGAAATGTCGGGCAGAATAACCGGCTTGAGCCCAAAGCTTTCAACCATGTCACGCATATGCTCGATGTCGGCGACAGTGAGGTTGCATCCGGGCAGGATCGCGATCTTCTTCGGCTGCCGCGCACGTTCGCCCGAGCCTGTAATCCCTTTGATCATTGCGGTGACTGCCTTGGCCCAGCCCTCTTCGATCGCGCCGTCAAAATCCGGCGTGTTGGCCAGCACGACCTCCGTACCCGCAAGCTCTTGCGTGTGCTTCAGCTTGATGTTCGCAATATCACTCGCGCAATCTTCGCCACGCGTCTCCACCAGCGCGGTCGTGCACACCCCGATCAGCTTTGGCTTCGTGCGGTTCTTGAGGTTGAGGATGGCTTCTTCAAGATGGTCGGCAGCGCCGAGGATGGTCGCCACCTCATCCATCGCTGTTGTCTGCAATGGAATCGTTTCTTTGAAGTGCCGTACGAAGAGCACGAGCGCGAAGCTTGTGCATCCCTGGCTGCCGTGGAACAGCGGCATCGCGCCGTCGACCCCAAGAAAGGCAAAGGCGGCACCCAGCGGCTGCGACGACTTCAGCGGGTTCACCGCCGCGGATTTGGTCTGGGGAAGGATGCGGGCCATCGGTCGCCTCAACACTCGCTGAACTCGTGTGCCGTCGCGCCGGCGAATTCATCGAACAGGTGCCCGGACTCCTTCTTCGTGCATGGCAGTTCGTCTTTTAGATCAGGCTGGCAATCCCACGGGGCCGGCTGGCGCACCTGAGACCAGACCGGATTGTGAATGGCGAGGTCGATCTGGCGTACGAGTTCCACCATGCCGGCATAGCCGGCATAAGGGTGCTGGCGCTCCTGGTTGATATCGAGCCAGGGCGTCTTGGCCTTGAGCGCAATGAATTGCGTGCGACCGCCCGACAGCATGATATCGGCCCTGTGTTCAGAGAGCATGGCGTACAGCTCGCGCGCAGCCATGTATTCGAACATATGCTTGTCGTGCTTGAGAACTTGTTTGATGCGCTCCTTGTCCTGCACCGTAGATTTCTTGACCGAGGTGCCGACGATCTCGATTCCGATCTCCATCAGCGCACGGACAACCGACCAGGACTTCACACCGCCTGTGTTGAGCAGCACGCGCTTGCCTTGGAGCCTTTGCCGGTAGGATTCGAGTTTCTTCCACGCGATCGCCTCCTGCTGCGCGATCAGCGTCTCCGTGCGCTCGAGGATCTCCGGATCGGCGCCCTTCCTCACCAGCAGCCTGACAAGGTTGCGAAGAGCTTGCGATGTGTCGGAGATGCCATAGAAGGAGCCCTCGAAGAACGGGATGTCCCAGCGCTCCTCCATCTTGCGGGCAAGACTGATCAGCGCGGTCGAGCACACGATCATTGCCGCCCGGGCGCGGTGCGCGGAAGCAATGTCGCGGTAACGCGCATCGCCGGGAATGCAGGCGCGCACCCGGATGCCGAGCCGATCGAGGAGCGGCTTTACAAGCCAGAATTCGCCCGAGAGGTTGAATTCGCCAAGGATGTTGATGTCGTAGGGCCCGGGGTCGTCGGGTTCGACCGTGCCGATGACATGATCGAGCAACGCCTCGGCGGCGAGCTTGTTGCCGAGGTTCTTGGAGCCTGCCAGGCCAGGCGCATTGATCGGCACCACGGCCAAACCGAACTTTTCCGTGGCGCGTTTGCACACGGCCTCGATGTCGTCACCGATCAGCGCCGTTACGCAAGTTGAGTAGACGAAGATCGCCGGCGGCGCGTATGTGTGCTTGATCTCGCGGATCGCCTTGAAGAGTTTCCGCTCGCCCTGCCCCATCACCAGGTCGAGTTCGGTGAGGTCGGTCGTGAAGCTTGTCCGCCACAAGGTCGGCCCTGACGAAACCGCACCACGGTTGTCCCAAGAATTGCCCTCGCAGGCGAGCGGCGCATGGACCAGATGCGCAACGTCGGTGATCGGCTGCAGGACGATCTTGGCTCCGTCAAAGGCGCAGCCGCCGGCTGCCGCCCCTGGTGTCAGCGACTTCGAGCAGCCCTCCTTGCGCGCCTTGGCATCTTTGCCACGGTTCTTATCGCAGGCGGGCTCATCGAAGGCGTCCTTGATTTTGGCGCTGAGGGAGGACATCGCTCAGCCTCCCCAGTCCATTGGGCAAGGAATGGCCTCGGCGAAAAGCCGGCCACGGCTCTTAGCGCGTGAGGTCATAGGAATAATCCGTCACACCCGTCTCGCTCGTCTCGCGATCGAGTTTGTCGAAGATCTTGTCGAGGATCGTCGTCAGCACGCGCAACGCGCCCTGGTAGCCAAAGAGCGCAAAGCGGTGATGATGGTGCCGATCGAAGATCGGAAACATCAGCCGGATCAGCGGCGTTCCGGTGTCGCGCTCCAGGTACTTGCCGTAGGAATTGCCGATCAAAAGGTCCACCGGCTCGGTAAAGAGCAGCGAGCGCAGCGCCCACAGGTCCTTGCCCGCCCAAACCTGGGCAGCCTTGCCGAAAGGCGAGGATGCTAGCAGCTTCTTCAAATCGGCTTCCCATGCCGAGGTGCCATTGGTGGCGAGGCAATGGGTTGGCTCGCCGCCGGTCTCCATGACAAAGCGGGCCATTGCGTGAACGAAGTCGGGATCACCGTAGATGGCGTATTTCTTACCATGCAGCCAGGATTGGCTGTCCGCCATGGCGTCTACCAGTCGGCCGCGCTCGAGGCGAATTGCCTCGGGAATCTCCTTGCCGGAAATCGCCGCGACCTCCATCAGGAATTCGTCCGTCGCCTGAACGCCGAGCGGATAGTGGAACGAGGCCGTCGCCTGCCCGACCTCCTCGCAATAGCCCAGTGTCTTTCGGGTGTTGTGATGCTGCAGCGAAAGCGTTGCCTCGGCGTTGAGGGCCTTCTTCACCTCGTTGATCTTCGTGCCCCCGTCATACATGCGGTATTCACCGTCCGAAGGCGTATCGAACTGGTCAGAGGCATCCTGGATCAATGTATAGGACACGCCCATTACATCGAGCAGGCGCTTGAGCTCCCGGTTGTTGCCGACGCAGAAGCCGTCGAAGCCCGGAATGATGTTGATGGTTCCTTCGATTTGCGTACGCTCCTGACCTTTCCAGAAGTGCTCCAAAATGCCTTTGACCATGTTGTCATAGCCGTCGACATGACTGCCAACGAAGGCCGGGGTGTGGGCAAAGGGCACGTCGAAGTCGCGCGGGACTGAATCTTCGTCCTTGGCGTTCTGGATGAAGCTGTGCAGGTCGTCGCCAATGACCTCTGCCATACAGGTCGTCGACACGGCAATCATCTTGGGGTCGTAGAGCTGGTAGGTGTTGGCGAGCCCGTCGACCATGTTCTTCAGGCCGCCAAACACCGCCGCATCCTCGGTCATTGAGGAGGAGACCGCCGCGGCAGGCTCCTTGAAATGGCGCGACAGGTGCGAGCGGTAATAGGCGACGCAACCTTGGCTGCCGTGGACGAAGGACATGGTTCGCTCGAAGCCGGCGGCAGCGAATACCGCACCCAGCGGCTGGCAGGCCTTGGCCGGGTTCACGACAAGCGCTTTGCGGGCGAGGTTCTTTTCGCGGTATTCCCACGTCTGGGTGAAATCGCGCTGATCGGAAACGATTTCATCGGGGTGCGGACATTCGAAGTTTAGCTTCTTCTCAGCGAGCATCTTTCTGTATTCCGGCTCGCGGAACAGGGGAGCGTGATCGAGAATTTTTTCAGCCGACTGCGGCATGATGATTACCTCTTTTGCATCTGGCTGCGCGGGACGGCAGCTCAGGACGTCAAGACGTTCCAGGCTCCGGCGGATCAGAGGCCGCGGGAGTTCACCGTCTCAGTGGGAGACTGGGGCTGAAGCAAATGTTTATTCGGCAGCCATCGCCCGCTCATCGCCCCGGCTTCTTTTCCAAGGCGCGTGGAATAGGTCCCAGACCGGGTTGTTAATGGCGAGATCCACATCACGTGCGAAAATGGCAAAGCCGTCGTAGCCGTGATACGGGCCTGAATAATCCCAGGAATGCATCTGGCGGAACGGTATGCCCATCTTCTGCACCGGGTATTTTTCTTTGATTCCCGAGCCGACCAGATTTGGGCGAATCCCTTCGATGAATTTCTCCAACTCATAGCCGGTCACGTCATCGTAGATCAGCGTGCCGTTCTTCACGTAGTGGCCGGTGCGCTGATAGTCGTCGCTGTGGGCGAATTCATAGCCGGTGCCCACGATGACCATGCCGAGGTCCTCGTAGGCCGTGACGACGTGGCGGGGGCGCAGGCCGCCGACATAGAGCATCACGGTATTTCCTTCCAGGCGCGACAGGTACTTGGCGATGACCGCATCAACAAGCGGCCTGTACTTGGCAATGACCTTTTCGGTCTTCTCCTCGATTTCCGGCCCAAAATGCTTGGCTATGTTGCGCAGAGAGGCTTCGATCTGGGAGGGACCGAAGAAATTGTACTCCATCCAGGCGACGCCATACTTTTCCTCCATATGCCGACAGATGTAATTCATCGACCGGTAGCAGTGGATAAGATTGAGCTTAGCCTTCGGGGCGCGCTCGATCTCTGCGAGTGTGGCGTCACCCGACCAGTTGCCAACCACGCGCAGCCCTATCTCCTCAAGCAGTATGCGCGAGGCCCAGGCATCGCCGCCGATATTGTAGTCGCCGATGACGTTGACGTCGTAGGGGCCGGCCTCGAACTTGACATCCTTTTTGTCGAAGACCCAATCCCGGATTGCATCATTGGCGATGTGGTGGCCAAGCGACTGCGAGACGCCGCGGAAGCCCTCGCAGCGTACCGGCACGATCGTCTTGTCATACTCCTTGGTCTTTTTGCGAGAAACGGCCTCGGTGTCATCGCCAATCAGGCCGATAGGGCATTCGGACTGCACGGTGATGCCGTTGTTGAGCGGAAACAAGACTTCAATCTCGTCAATGATCTGTTCCAGCTTCTTGTCGCCGCCGAAGACGATGTCCTTCTCCTGGAAATCGGAGGTGAACTGCATTGTCCCGAACGTGTCGACGCCCGTTGTACCGACGTAGTAGTTGCGGCGCTGCGACCAAGAATATTGGCCGCAGCCGACCGGGCCGTGCGAGATATGGACCATATCCTTGACTGGCCCCCACACCACGCCTTTCGAACCAGCATATGCACAGCCGCGAATCGTCATCACCCCGGGAATGGACTTGATGTTCGATTTGACGTCGCATTCGGAAAGGACCTCGCTTTCCCCGCCAGCCTCGTTGCCGCTCTTTGCGACGTTGAGGTGCTTCTTGCGGCGCTTCGCCGCCTTGTCGGGATAATGCGACAGCACCTCTTCGATAAGCTTCGCATGAAGAGCACCGTCATTCTCGTATTCCCGGCTCATGAGTCCCCCTTTCAAGGTTGGGTGACGCCTCAAAGAATAGGCGCCGTTCTCTGCAAGGCGCGCCGATTCATGGCAGCGCTAATGTCACTACTGGGCCGCCGCCTTCGCCGCTTCCTTGGAGTGAAGCTCGGCAAGCATCTGCTCGTCGGTCTTCATGATGCCGAAGTCGAGCAGCATCTCCTCCAGCTCCTCCATGGTGATCGGCGTCGGGATCGTACCCTGGCCCGAATTGGCGTGGATCTTCTCGGCCAGAGCGCGGTATTCCCCTGCCTGCTTTGAGTCCGGCGCGTACTGGATCACCGACATCTTCCTGAGTTCGGCATGTTGGACGATGTTGTCGCGGGGCACGAAGTGGATGAGCTTGGAATTCAATCGGCCAGCCAGTGCTTCGGCCAGATCGAGTTCGCGGTCGGTTTGACGTTCATTGCAGATCAGCCCGCCCAGCCGCACACCGCCCGAATGGGCATATTTGAGGATGCCCTTGGCGATGTTGTTGGCGGCATAGAGCGCCATCATCTCGCCGGACATGACGATATAGATCTCCTGGGCCTTGCCTTCGCGGATCGGCATGGCGAAGCCGCCGCATACCACGTCGCCGAGGACGTCATAGGAGACATAATCGACATCGTCATAAGCGCCATTCTCCTCGAGGAAATTGATCGAGGTGATGACGCCGCGGCCGGCGCAACCGACACCCGGCTCGGGGCCGCCGGACTCCACGCACTTGATGCCTCTGTAGCCCACCTTGAGCACGTCCTGGAGTTCGAGGTCTTCCACCGAGCCTTCCTGTGCGGCGAGATCCAGGACGGTATCCTGAGCTTTCGAATTCAGGATCAAGCGTGTGGAATCGGCTTTGGGGTCGCATCCTACGATGAGGATTCTCTGCCCGAGGTCGACAAGGGCAGCGAGCGTATTTTGGGACGTGGTGGACTTGCCGATGCCGCCTTTTCCGTAAAAGGCGATCTGACGCAGACCTGACATAATAGCTTTCCTTCCTTCGTTCTAATTATCGCGACTGCCCGCGACACAAGTGCCGATAGGCAGCTCGTGCCGCCTCACACCAAGCATCGCAAAAAGCGTACCAGCGTGATCGGCCGATCCCAGAAGAAACTTTGTCATTAAATTCCAGCCGCTTAGACGGCGGCAAAACGCGCGAACGGGCCTTTCAGGCGTCTGTCACGGACACGACAAAGCCGACACAGATTGTCGTGCGCCATCCAAACCGCCGTGTGTCGAGCTCGAAGCGGGAGAATGGGGAAGTTAGCCCAAAGCTGATGGCGAGACCATCGGAAGACATCGGCTCTTGTCTTTCCAGCCTGCCATTGATCGGGCGGTCGCTGGATGAGCAGGAGCCTGGGGCTTGACCGCGGCGCGGGTAGTTCAGGCAGGCTTACAGAGCGGGAACGCCGGCGGCCGATAGACATCCGCGCTTAACCTTTCATAGCCCGTCTACAAGTTGGTTCCGCCGACGCGCTATATGGAAGCCAAATAATTCAGTAGCTTAGCCGAGAGCATTGATTTTTTCAGAAAGATACGTGTTATACGCGTATGAACCGCCGAACCCATGGTCGGCGCCCTCATGCGCGTGAGACCCCGTTGTGGGCGAGGCTCGCGACTGGCTGCACGATCCTAGCCGGCCTGCTTGCCATTGAGTTTGGTCCCGCCGCGGTAGGCTGCGGCATCAAGGGCAACATCAGCTACAACACTGGCAAGAAGATTATCACGTTCTTGGACAGGAATCTTACTGGGAGACACGCATCAACCTATTGAAGGGCGAGCGGTGGTTTTGTTCAGAGGAAGCTGCACGAAAGGCGGGCGGGCGGGCTTCGAGAGGTTAGTGTCGCGGCAGCTTGCAGATCTGCCCACGGGGCCGCCACGATCGCAAAGTGTGTACAAAAGCGCCCTCTCTGCCGAACTGAACAGTGCTCACGGCCATAGCCTCGGATGAGCCCGACTGGCTTGACCTCTGCATGATGAGAGCAGCTTTTACACCAGGTGCGCAGCACATGTCTTTAACGAACGCATCGTCTTCAAGAATATAGAGAGCAATTCGGAAAACCGAGTAGTTGGCGGCGAAGCTAGGAGAAGGTATACACTACCCTCTTGTTACCCCAGAGTAGAACGTGCAGCTGCGGCAAGACGCGGGCTTCGAACCACCTGTCGCTGGTCACCTTTTCTACCAGCGGTTCCATGCGCATCATATTCCGTCGGACTCGACAGAGACGTCTTCATTACCACGGCGGGGCGGCGTGTGATTGCCGGGGTGCAGACAAACCTCGCCGCGACGTATTTGGGACGAGTGGTGTCGGCACCGAATCCCTATCATTTAGACTAGCCAGCTTGGGGAGCGCCGTCAGACCGCCAGACCGGAAGAGGAGGCTTCGCGCCAACTTGTGCCAAGAATGTTGGACCGTGCGGAACCGCTGGGGCGGCGCTCAACTCTGGCGCAGGATGAAGCGTCGATTGGGTGAATGAATAGGGCGCGCGTTCGACGGGTAGAGTGAGGCAAATCGCTGGATGTCTGCCGGATCAACGTCAACCGGTTCCATCGCCACCATCCACTCGACGTTTTCGGTGCACGGCGGCGTCGTCAGTGAGCCCTCATAAGTCCAATAGCCAAGCGAGGCTGGCAGAAGCCAGTTGGGATTCACCTCGTCGATCGTCACCTCCCCATTCGGCAGTTCGGGAAAGGCCGCAGCAAGGGCAGCAAAGCTGGCATTTGTCGCGCCGGGCGTTAAAAAGACGCCCAGCACGCCCAGAGTACCACTTTGCGTGTCCTTGTGAACGAAATGCACCTCCATCGGGAAGCTCTTGCCCGCCACGTGATGTTCGCTTGGCGCATGGAAATGGAACTGTACCAGTTCGTAGACACGATCGCCGCGGGTCAGCGTGCTGCCTTGTGGCATATTGATTTGAATGGTGTGGCCGTTGTTCACCATATTGCCGCCGCCCTTGTGCCAGCCGATGGCGATATGCGGGATATCCGCCTTGACCGCGCTGTTGATATTGATCGGCGATTGCTGCGTGCCGGCAGAGCATACGAAATTTTCCTTATCCAGATCAGCCCAGTGCTCCGGTCCGACCGGACCGGTGTACCCCCAATGGGCACTGGTCGCTTGGGCGGCTTGAACGCAAATCCGGCATGCGCCGAGCGCAACCAACCCTTTGATCAGGTGACGACGATACATATTACTTTTGCTCCTCTTGCGAACTGATGTTGGTGGCTGCCCTAATGGACGCGTGATGGCCAATCGGCGCGGCCAGTATTGTCCTTTGCAACTGATAGATGCCCGCACGCCTTGGCGTGCTTTCATAAGTGCGGCTGCCGTTTCTCGGCTGGCCGGCTTCTGCAGCCCGCAACGGGGGCAGTTTCAACCAGCTAAACGATAAAAAATTTTAGCAGACCAGCGCTTGACCCCCGCCGCAAAGGCACAGGCGAAGGTGATCACTGCGCGGCTGCCGTTCGCGCCGGAGGCCGCATCGCTATACTTTACACTCGCTGCCCAAGGAGACGCAGGCGACCCCAATACGTTTTCATCGCTACTCCCGACGCAGCCGACCCACGCCACGAAAACGTTGCTATATTTCACGTTGGGCCAATGAGGAAATCGATCTTCTTTATGGAAGGCATTTGCGCAATGGATGCATTCCCATGCTGACAGTCGTGCGTCAGGCCGGACAATGAGATACATCGATAAGAGCTGGACAAGGATGAGGGGATGACGTGCTTGCGACGGAGCAGGTGGGGCGAGAAGGCCAGTTCTTGCGGATTTCAACTTTGCGTGACGACAGCTCATCGGAGTCAAGGTGACACACGCCGGCAGCGGGGTGTCCGGGCGGTTTCCAGCCGCACAATCGCGAGACCGCTGACGCGAACAAAGCTCGGCTGTACTCGGCACGCGAAGAGAGCCTGCCAAGCCGTTGGAGCCCGGCCTTCCGGTGCGACGCAAGCCACAGACTAGACCGCCCTCTTGTTACCCCAAAGCAGAACGTGCAGCTGCGGCAACACGCGGGCTTCGAACCACCTGTCGCTAGTCACCCTTTCGACAAGCCATTCCATTCGCATCATTATTCCGTCCAAGTCGACAGAGGCGTCTTCACTGCCAGGGAGCGGCGGCGTGTGATTGCCGGGTTGCAGATAGATCGGAAGGTGCGGATATCTCGCCGCGACTTCTTTGGCGTAGGCATAGTCACTCTCGTCGAAAACGACGAGCTTGAGCACGATTTGCGGCTTCTCTTGCGCCGCTTCGAGGCATGCATCAAACGCAGCCCAACGGGTCGTCATCTCGCTGGACGGCGGCTTTGGGCTAAGGGTCAGCACGTCAAGATCCGCAAACCACTCCCTCACCACGGAACCCTGCGTTTCCAGTGCAAAACGATAGCCCTCGCGATGGCCTCGTTCTATGAGGGGACCGAACGGCTGAATGGCCGGGTTGCCGCCTGACAAGGAGACCATAACCGGCCTGCCGCCGGAAAGCGCATGGACGGTTTGCCACACGGCATCGATCGGCATCGGTAGCCATTCATGGCGATACTGATTGTCCACCGCGTGAAGGCTGTCGCACCATGAACAGCGATAATCACATCCGCCGGTTCTGATGAACACCGTCGGCAAGCCGATGAGCACGCCCTCGCCCTGGATAGTCGGCCCGAATATCTCGCTCACACGGATTGCGGGATGCATGTCGGTCACGGACGGTATTCCGCCCAAGTTTTCGGTGTTTCGCTAACGCGCACGGCCGCGGTCTGCGGCAGACGTGCCTTGCACCATTCATAGAAATGTCTGGCCAGGCATTCCGCCGTGACCTTCTCATGTCCCAGCACGTCGTTGAGGTGCCGATGGTCGAAGCTCTCGTCAATGTAGCGTTTGAGCGGCGCCAGATCGTGATAGTCGCGCACGAAGCCGTGGGCGTCCAGTTCCTTGGCCGACAGCTCCACTACGACGACATAGTTATGCCCGTGCAGGCGCGCGCATTGATGGTTGGGAGGCAAGGAGGTGAGCTGATGCGAGGCCGAGAAGTGGAATTCCTTGCTGATGTGGAACATTACGCGCGCCTCCTGCGCAGCGCCTCAAGCCAGAAATCGGCGTCCTCGTAGTCGGTGGGATCAGCGTGCCCGGCGAGATGGAACGCTTCGCGCCGCTCGACGCAGGTCCCGCATCGTCCGCAGTGACGCACGCCGCCCTTGTAACAGGACCAGGTCTCAGCAAACGGGGTGCCGTATCTTGCGCCATCCGCAACAATGTCAGCTTTTCCGAGATTCACATACGGTGCATAGAGGCGTATCTGCGCATAGCCGTCGAGCGCGCGGTCTTGCATTGTCTGGAAAGCTTCAATGAAGGCCGGACGGCAATCGGGATAGATGAAATGGTCCCCACCATGCACGGCCGCCGCCACCGCTTCGGCGCTGTGGGCGGCGGCGAGACCGAAGGCGATTGCCAACATGATGGCATTGCGGTTCGGCACCACCGTAATCTTCATCGTGTCTTCGGCGTAGTGGCCGTCCGGCACGTCGATACTGCTAGTCAGCGCTGAGCCGGAAAGGCCACGGCCAATTTCGCCGATGTCGATGATCTGGTGCGGGACCTTCAGTCGCTGCGCGCAAAGAGCGGCGAAGCCCAATTCCTTCCTGTGCCGTTGGCCATAGTCGAAAGATAGAAGGCCGGTGAGTTCGTGCTCCGCTGCCACCATGTGAGCAAGGGAAACGGAGTCCAATCCGCCAGAGCAGACGGCGAGAGTCTTCATCATTGGTATCCTTGTTTTGACCGGGTAAGGCTGCGACCGGAGATTTCTCTGCGCCCCCACTACTCCAGCGACTCAGTTTTGTGAACCGGGAGAATTTGCGCTCAGCCCGATTGGAACGGGAGTGCGTCGCGTCCAACACGCGTGATCAATAAAAGTTGAGCGCTTCAGCAGTTTGTTTCGCATCGCGCCAACTTTCGCAACCTGCTGTCCGATCGTCGACTTCGAGACAAGGTGATGTTCGGCCGACATCGGCTGACTCTTAATTAAGCCGCAGAACACATGTTGGCTTTCTGGCCTTCGCTTGTGCGGTTGGCGAGGGCGACATGGATGCCAGCAAATTTGACATTGGCGACATCCGCCTGGAGAACCCTGCGCGGCGCGATTGAGGCCGCAGGCGAGCCTGCTCTAACTGCCGCCCTACAGTCCCGACTTCAATCCGATTGAGAACGCCTTCGCCCAACCTAAGGCGCTGCTGCGAGCAAAGGCCGAGATAACCATCAAGGCTCTATGGGACTGACGTTGCCCCAGCAGTTTTGAGTTCGTTTCCGGCGTGGGTTGTGCCCTGCTGGGCGGGTGAAGCGACGGGCGCTGGCGCGGAGCCTTTGGCATAGCGCAGCGCGAGCGACCGTCGCGGATTGAAGGTGCTGGCGAACTTGGCCGGGGTCTGCCAGGGGGGAGTGCGGCCGCGCGGTGTTGTAGTCGGCGTGCCACAGGGCGATGGCTACGCGCGCCTGAGCCAGCGAGGTGAACAGCGTCTCGTTGAGCAGTTCATCGCGCAGTCGGCCGTTGAAGCTCTCGATGAAGCCATTCTGCATCGGCTTGCCGGGCGCAATGTAATGCCATTCGACGCGGTTCTGATCCGCCCAGGAGAGGATGGCGTTCGAGGTGAACTCGCTGCCATTGTCGCTGACGATCATCCTGGGCCGGCCCCGCTCGGTGATGAGCCGTCCAATTCGCGGGCAACCCGCATGCCCGAGAGAGACGTATCAACGATGAGTGCGAGGCACTCTCTCGTGCAGTCGTCGACGACGGCCAGGATGCGGAAGCGGCGCCCGTCGGTGAGCTGGTCCGATACGAAGTCGAGCGACCAGCGCTCGTCGGGCCTCAGCGGCACCAGCATCGGCGCCCTGGTCCCGATCGCCCGCTTGCGGCCGCCACGGCGGCGACGGCGAGCTTCTCCTCCCGATAGAGCCGGAACAGCTTCTTGTGGTTCACGACCAGGCCCTCCCGCCTCAGCATCACGAGAAGACGCCGGTAGCCGAACCGGCGACGCTCCTGCGCGATCGGCCTTCATCCGCTCGCGAACCTCGCGGTCGTCCGGCCTGCTGGTCTGGTAGCGAACCGTCATGCGGCAACAGCCGATGGCTTTACACGCCCGCCGTTCGCTCATCCCGAAGCCTTCCTTCAGGCGAGCGACAGCTTTCCGCTTGGCGGCGGGCGTCACCATTTCTTTCCCACAAGGTCCTTCAACGCGGCATTGTCGAGCATGGCGTCGGCCAAAAGCCGCTTCAGGCGCGTGTTCTCGTCCTCCAGCGCCTTCAGGTCGCCGAGCCTCGGTGACATCCATCCCGCCGAAGCGGGCCTTCCAATTGTAGATCGAGGCGTCGCTGACCCCGTGCTTGCGGCACAGATCGCCAACCGATACCCCGGCCTCGTGTTTCTTCAAAATTCCGATGATCTGCTCTTCAGAGAAGCGGCTGCGTTTCATGTCCTGGTCCTCTGGATGGGCCAGAACGAACTTCAAACCGGATTAGATCAGAGGGGCAAGGTCAGGACGCCTCGGCGCGGTCGTCGACCTCTTCACCCCAGCCGAATGTGCCAACTACTTCAAAGCCGCAGGATATGACCTGGATCAGATAGGACGTGCTCCAATGGTTTACACCTGACACAGGAGTCCGGCCCCCACAACCGTTTCGCAATGAGGAGCAGCGCTGCCGCTGCTCCTCCAATCACACGACGGATTCACGATGCGGCAACTCGAGCCATGATTTCGGATCCAATGGCCGATGCGGTGTATAGTGAGGCATCCAGCGGCAAATCCCCAAATGCCAGTTGACACAGAAGATAATTAGCACCTGCCTCTTCCAGCTGATCAAGGAGAGCTTTTCGGACAGAATCTGCCGTTCCCACGACGCACAATTCACTTTCAATTGCTGCATCGAAGTTCAAAGGCAAGTTTGGTGGAGTGGAAATGGCATTTAGTTCGTATAGAAATTTGAAGCTATTGAGCCATCGTTCATAGGCAGGTGCTGCGAGCAAATACGCATCTGTTTCAGAACGCCCTATCACCACCATTCGGAGCAATCCAAGAAATGGCGCTTGCTGGCCAATGTCAGCATCGTGAATTCGGGCGGCGCGGAACGCGTCGGTAACGCTGCGAACAGAAGTGGAAGGTCCGACGCAGGCGATGTTTGCCCCATTCGCAGCGGCCCAGCTAGCCGGCTCGGGTCGATTGGTGGCGATCCATGTCGGCGGACGGGGATATTGGTGAGGTCTCAACGTCAGCGGAACATCTTTCAACTCAAAGTGGCGGCCCTGATAAGAAAGCGTCCCGCCTTTCATCGCATTGATGAGAATCTCACTGGCCTCCGCATACTGTTCTGGTGCTGCTTCTACAGCAACCCCGAAGTATCCCAATTCAGTGGGAGCAGAGCCGCGCCCTATGCCGAGTTCAAGCCTGCCGCCGCTCAACTGATCAAGCATGCAGATCTCCTCGAAGGCACGCAGCGGATGATAGAGCGCAAGTAGCATTACCATGGGACCAACACGAAGACTGCGGGTTCGCTGGGCGACGCTCGCTAAGAACAAATTCGGTGATGGACCTCTGCCATGCGGCGTACAGTGGTGCTCGGCGAGATGATACGCATAAAAGCCATAGCCATCGCACGCTTCTGCTAGGCTCAGCCGATCTGCATATTGTTGTGCGATGTCATCGCCGTTTTCGTCCAGATGATCGAAGATGCCGAAGGTCAGGCCCGAAGCGGAAATTTTCTTCAATTAATTGTTCTCCAAATTACCTATATTTATTCGCTAATCATCATAGCTCACGACATATCATTACTTGATGCTTAATGTGAATCGACTTCATGCTTGTGAGCACCGCGATCCTTCTTAAAGTTCATACAGACGCGTTCGGCGGCAGCAAGGAATTTGTCCATCTGCTCTGTGGTGCCAATGCTGACGCGAATACAGTTCTTCAAATCTACGTCAGGAAAGCTGGCGATGAGGATCGCCTGCTCTTTCAACGCGGCTTGCCAGCATGAGCCCTCCTGTCCCGCCGGCACACGGGCCAGCAAAAAGTTTGCGTGGGAGGGTGTTACGGAAAAGCCAAGTTGCAACAGCGCCAGGGTCACTCGCTGTCGTTCATGCTTGATGTGCCTGTGGTTCTCTTCGTAGGCGTGGCGATGCGCAAGAATGCTTTTCCCGACCGCCTGCCCGATCACGTTCATGTTGAAGACATTCTGGATGTTGCGCAGCCTGCCAATGATTTCTGGGTGACCGAAACCGAAGCCGACTCGCACGCCAGCGGCAGCATAGCTCTTTGAAAAAGTCCTCAAGATCAAAAGATTCGGATGTCTATTGACGAGGCGCAGGGCATTGTCGGGTGCGAAGTCAACGTAGGCCTCATCCAAGACGACCAAGCGATCTGCTTGCTCCACAAGGCGTTCGATTTCGGCCACCGGCACGAATGTTCCGGTCGGATTGTTCGGATTAGCCAACAGAATGAACTTCGCGTCTTTTGCGGGGCCGGACAGCAGTTTTTCTATCGGCAGGGGATGAGCTTCGCTCGATGCGATTTCGAGAAACTCGGCACCCTGCAACATGGCAAGTTTACGGTTGAACGAAAATCCGGGCGACAGCATTGCCACTCTATCTCCTGGGGCGAGGAAAGCTCTGTAGATGAGTCCGAGCAGCTCCGACGAACCGTTGCCGGCAATCACCTGATCTTTGGAAAATCCGTAAGCATCGGAGGCAGCTGCCCTTAAGCTGAGATTGTCGTCTTCCGGATAAAGATACTGGTGTTCGATCGCAGCAATTGCACTTTGCATTACGCTCTTCGGCAACGGAAACGGGTTCTCGTTCGTATTTAGCTTAACGCAGTTTGCATCCGTCGCTGGTCCGTTGGACGAGAGAGCATCTAATTTGCTGGCCACCGGCGAAAAAAGCGAAAGCACGGTCTTCAGTTTTGCATCGCACATGTTCTTCTCCGTTTTTCAGTCCCGCAGGGCATGTGACATGAGGCAATCGTTGATCGTGACTTGATCGACGTTCGGCTATATCAGCGCTGCCTTCCCACCCTGGTGGGGATCGCCGACCACGGTTTGGATTTGACACCGGGAAGCTGTCGAGAACCTGATGACGACCCAACGTTTGGCCGACGGCCGATTCGGCGCAACAGACGGTGTTTCAACATCGCATCGTCCTCAAAGCCGCATGCAGGGCCTGCACGACAGCCCGTCTCCAGCGCCCGCAGATAGGTGGAAGCCGAAGTCTTGCCGAACCTCAGTTGCTCTGCCACCTTGGCCCACCGGACTGCCCTGTTTATGGGTCAGGCGCAGGATATCTCTGACGCTCGTTCGTCTTGCTTGCTTCCGTCTTGGCATGGGCTCTCTCGGTTTGCTGATGAGAGAGCCAAATACCGGCTCATCTGAGCATGAGACGCAGGCCTGACGATATGGAGCGTCGCTGGTGGCGCGCGTAGCCGAGAGGGTTCGCCTCGCTGGCGGGGCATGCAAGACGGCGCACCTCCTTAGCCATCCTGTCCCATCGTCTCAGATCGTGAGGCGCACCTTATAGTCGGTGAGGAGATCTTGCAGGGTCAGGTTACGCCCTAGCGCTTAAGGTTGTTGGTCGCACCGAGCAAGCGCGGGACCTGTCGACGGACAACAGCGGTGCCACTGCCGGCACTAGGTGTGAGCTTTCGAGAGGTTGTCCATTCGGACCGGACCGAGGAGACTGGAGTTACCACGCTTCAGCATCCATCGGAGGGTCCGAATGAACATCCACAAGAATGCCCGTCTCACACCGCTGCGT
>NZ_RZRT01000066.1:0-28735 GCF_003998295.1 Mesorhizobium sp. M7A.F.Ca.US.011.01.1.1 | reverse complement strand
GGGCTATGACGCTGCCGACGGAAACATCGACACCGCGAACCAGGATCACGAGGAATTGCCCCAGGCCCAAGGCGCAGACAATCGCGCTTTGGGCCAGGAGGTTCTGAAGATTGCGCACCGAAATAAAATGCGGGGCAAGCAGGCCGAATGCCACGACCAGGGTTACGAGAATTATGATCGGCCCGGCCTGCAGAAGCCATAGCAGGACGGAGAGGTGGTCGCGGCGCCCTGCCCCCGTGTCGGGCGACTTCCCCGCATTGTCGACATGCGCTTCCATCGGTGGCGCTATTTCACGACGTCATCAACGTTGCCGGCCACCACGTCGGAGACCGTCTTCAGCATGCCGCCGGCATTCTCCGAGGTTTGGACCGGCTGCGCCGGCACCACCACGAGCTTTTCAACGCTCTTGCCTCGGACCAGGTCAGCGGTGGTGTCCGTGGCTGTTCTGGCGATCACCTCGAACGGATAAGGCACCGTGAACTTCCAGTTCTTGTTGCCCGCAGCGATCGCCTTCAGCGCATATTCCTGGCCGCCGACCGAACCAACGATGACATTGGATCCGGCCGCCTCGAGCGCCTGCAGCGTTCCCTGCGCGGAGACGTCAAAGATGTCGTAGATGCCGACCAGATTCGGATGCGCATTCAACATGCCCTCGGCGATCGTTCGCGATTTCTCGGGATCGCAGCGGGCGTCGCCCTCGGCAACGATGTTGAACTTCGTATCCCTCACGGCATCTTTGAAAGCGTTGATGAATGCGTCGGTGTCCGCCAGGCCAGCGATACAGCGGATGACGCCAATCTCGCCTCCTGCGGGGAGCTGCTTGGTGAACTCCTGAACAACCGCCTTTTCGGCCCCGACCGGATCATAATTCACCTGAGCCGTGAGATCATCGATCGGCGGCGGCGCGCCGTCGAAGGACAGCACCTTGATGCCTTGCTTGGTCGCATCATTGAGCGCGCTTACCAGCTCCTTGGAGGTGGCGCCGGTGTTGACGGCGATAACCTTGTAACCTTCCGCGGGAGCGTTGACGATCTCTTGAATGAAGAAGTTGACGTCGCCGCGCGAGGTGCCCGATTTAACGTCGATCTGAACGTCTTCGATCTTGCTGCCGCGGCCTTTGGCGACGTTGTACTGGCGCACATAAGCTTGATCGCCGAGATACGAAAAGAGCATCAGCCCCTTGGGCTTGTCACCGGCGAATGCGCTGAAGGCAACGCAGCAGCTTGCCGTGATGAGGGCGGCAGCGGACGCCCGCAAAAATAGCTTCGGTTTCATTTCTATCTCCTCCCAAGATATCGAGGCCACTTTCCCGATGTCAGCCTCCATCTGACAATATGTCAGCTCGCTTGATATGTCTATCATTATCTAATTTGCGGTCCATTTTGATTGTTTTTAAACATAACAAACCTGAGTTGGCTGGTTATCCGTCCTGGCAGGGCGTTGTCTCAGCCGGGAGTTGCACTACAGCTGTGGAAGGCATCCACCGATGGCATACCCGCCGGTTTACCCGACTACGGCTGGGCAACGCGCCGACGAAGTATCCCGCTCGGATAGTCCATTAGCGAGCAGGCCGACAGGCAGGCGTTCCGAAACGATCAGGTTGGCCGCAGCACAGCCAAGGGACGTCATGATAGCGTTACCGCCTTGGCCAGCAAGCCAAAAGAAGGCGGGCGCGAGGCGATAGAATCGCCGGCTGGAGCAGGAACAGGTTTATCCCGAGCGGTCGTACGGACCCACAGAGCGGTGCCTCCGCTACGCTGAAGGGCAAGGCTCTTCGGCGTATCCCTAGTAGATCACACGTGTCCGCGAACGCTCAGCGGCGTGGCGACCCGAGCTCTATGATCATGTCAAAACGCGGCACCTATCGTTTCATGACCTGTTCACGGAGCACGGTAGGACGTTAATCCCGCCCCTTTGGATTTTTCTCTACGCACGCCGTCCCGATTGACGAATGTCCCGCCGTCTCCAGCGGTATCCGTACAGAGGCCAAGTCATGCTTCCTGCAGTTTGCTATCCTGACAGCGAGCTGAGTGAGGAAAGCGGCCTCGTATTTCACTCGAACGCATAGCTGTCCCCTTGGACAATCAGGCAATCTTTAAAACATCGCCAGGAGAAACTATTGCCGTCAGCTCACATTATCAGCCGGCCGGGGTCGGGAGCTTGCATCACCGCTTGGGCTTCACAAAAAATCACCGCGAGCGCAACAATTGTTGCGCGATAGACCAGGCTTGTTCGACTTGGTGTCGGGCGGCCGCCGCAGCTTTGTTAGGATCGCGAGACTTGATCGCGTTCATGATCGCGGTCATTTCGCGTATCGCCGATTCCCGGCGATTGGTTGAAGTTATGGTCATCGACCGCAGTTGATTGATGCGAACATTCAGTCCTTGCACGATCTCCCACGCGATGCGCTTTCCGGCAGCGTCGAAAAATTTTTCATAGAAGTTCGCCGTAGAAGCGCTTGCCGAGCCAGCCGTCCTGTTTGGTAAACCTGGTCCGAAAGTGGCCGGCGCAAGCTTAGTGACGGCAGTCGCGATCCAGCCAGCGGCCTCGTCTTCATAGTCGACGCCGCAATCGACCCGGTCCTGCAGTCGCACTGTGCCAAGTTCGGCCAGTCGCCGATCGAGTCGCTTACCGGCTTCGCAATAGCGTTCATAGGTGGAATCGCCGAGCGCCAGCACCGCATAGCGTACGCCTTCAAGACACGGCGCCTTACGGCTCTCGACGAATTCGAAGAAGCCCATGCCTGAAAGCGGTGGATCGCCCTCGCCATGGGTGCGTGTGATGATCAGTATGTCCTGCTCGTCCTTGAGCTTGCGCGGCTTGTAGTCGGCCATGTCGATCAGGGCTGGCTCAAATCCTTGCCTGCGGACGGCTTCCCCGAGCGCCTTGCCGAGACCGGAGCTGTTGCCGGTCTCACCGCCGAACAGGATCGTCAGCGATCGCGAAGAAACCGCAGCCGGTGCTGCCGATCCGGAGTGATCCGATGCCGATGGAGAAGCAATGTCTCCGAACGACGCGCACGCGCATGGTCGATCCCGGCGAAATAGCCACGGATCCACGGCGCCTGGCCGGGCTTCAGCGAGGTCGCCAGGGCTTTAAGGCGTTCCCATTGTTCGGCGGTGAGGCCTGGTCCTGGAAATTCCAATCCCGTCATCTTCTCGCTTCCTTCGGCGCTACGGCGCCGATGGTCCCCCCCCGCAACATGGAAAATGTCTTATCCCAAGGCGGAATTGCTGCTACGGGCGCGACAATTGCATCGGCTTTTTGGCCCAGACAAACGAATGATATTGCTGGCTGACAGCAAGAATTTTGCAGTCAATGGCAAACGAAACGGACATTCCAATATTCGTCCAAACGACACAACTTTCTTTCCAAGAACGAGATGGCCGTGGTCAAATAACTGCGATCGGCTGGTTTCGCTTGTTTGTTGTTGTAGTCCCAATGCATCCAGTTATCTCTGTCATCCTTGCGCAGGAAGTTTTGAAAACCGTTCGGTGTTCGCCAAAGCGAGCTTTCAGATAACAGTAGATGTCCACCGGCCTAAGCCGAGACCTGGCCGCGAGAATGGCGCCGCCTTTCTTCTTCTTAGGTTTTCCTGTCGCGCGTAACCCTTCCACCACTTCCTGCCGGGTAGCTGCCCGCCATTCACCGATGCTGAGGCAAGCAGGCTCTTTGACAGCCTGCCTCTTTCACCGATGGGATTTACGCGCGATCGTCACGAATATTCAGCGTGTAACGTGTGTGTCGGAGTTCACCGGTTTTTGTTAGCGCACCCTTGGCGACTAAGTCCTGTAAGTCCCTAGTTGCCGTCGCGCGCGATGTCTGGGTGATGGCGATGTAGTTTTCCGCGCTGAGGCCACCTTTGAACCCGTCGACACCTTCCCGGAAGATCCGGGCGACGACTTTTTCCTGGCGCTCCTTGAACTGACCCCGATGGTGCTCGTAAAACTTGGCCTTGGCGACGGAGAACTCGACGCGGGCGAGCGTTACGCGCTGCGCTTCGAGGATCGTGGCGGCGAAGTAGAGCAGCCAGCCGGTAATCGCATTGCTCTTGTTACTGGCTTCCAAGCTGTCGTAGTAGGCCTTACGATGACGTTCGATCGTATAGGCCAGTGCGATCAGGCTAGGCTCGCCAAGATTTTGCGCCAGCGCCTTTTCGCAAAGGGCACGTCCTATGCGGCCGTTACCGTCTTCGAACGGGTGGATGCTTTCAAAACAGAGGTGCGCGATGCCGGCGCGCGTCAGTGCGGGAAGCGGCGTCTTGCCTTTGGGGGCGGTGTCATCGAACCAGATCGTGAAGGCGTCCATTTCGGCCTTCACGCGCGATGAGGGCGGCGCTTCGAAATGCACTTTGGGCTTGTCCGGCCGATTGGAGACGATCTGCATCGCCTCGGCATGCTGGCGATAACTGCCGATAGTCTCGGTGGGCCGTTCACCCGACATCACCATCTTGTGCCAGGCGTAGAGGGTGCGATGCGAAAGCGGCTCTGCAAAATGCAAGTACACGTCGGCCATCATTTCGGAGATGCCTCGCTCCGCTGGAGGAATGCGTCTGTTTTCATCTCCAAGCCCAAGTTGCTGCCGTAAGGACGATTGCAGGCTCTCGCGGTTGAGGTATTCCCCTTCGATAGCAGACGTTTTCAAGGCCTCTTCGCTGATAAGCTCGATGCGGATCTGATCGCGGTCCTCGGAACCGACGTGACGAAAGACGCCGAGGAACTCGCCCGATCGCAATAGGAACTCGCTTTCCAGCGGGTCCAACGCCATCTTGTCGTAGGTAAAATGCGGCCAGTCGGCCTGCTCCCAATTCCATGCCATGAGCTATAGAACCCCTTTCTATAACTCATACTAGCGAAAAATATGAGCTATAGAAATCTTATCTATACCTCAGCCCGCGGGAAGTAAACGCGACAGCAGCCAGGCTGCCACCCTGACCAGAACACCGAAATACACCATGGCCCAAACGCCTAATCGGGTCTCGCGATGTAGCGGTCTCCCGCTACCATCAATACGGCGTTAGGCGCCTCTCCTGGTTGCGGTTTGCCAAGTTGAGGAGTTCCGCCAGCGCACCGTGGACCTTGAGCTCAATCTGCCCCCTGCCCTCGGTCGGAATGATCTCGATCTTCGCAACTGGCGAACGGACAATCCTCGCTGCCTCGTGACGCTCGCTTTCGTCGGATTGCAGCGCCCGCTGGAGTTCTGACACTTTCCGGCAGCCTCGACCGCCGCCGGGTGAAACTCCACGATGCTTTCAGCGGCTGCCATGACTTGAAGGTCTCGCCCTAGACTTTTCTTCTCGCTCTCGAGGTCCAGCAACTTCGATCTCATGCTGGCCGTCGAGACCGTCGGCGATGGCATCAACGATATTGGCGATCTGCCTGTCGATGTCGATGAACGGCTTCTCAGCTTTCTTATTCCGTTGGCGGTTCATGGCTTCGCTTGAGATTGCCGTTGATCGTCGAGGCGCCCCAAGCGCCACCAGACGGCGATGGGATACCTTCTTTATTGAGGTCAACAGCTATCGCACGCGATGATCGACCAACCGCGAATTCCTGAAAGATTCTGGGCACGACCTGTGCTTGATGCTCATCAATCTCGCGCAGACCGCGGATCGGCTGGCCGGTTTCATCGAGCTTTTTGACCTTGCTTTGTCCGCGCCTGATCTTAACCGCAAGGTCACGCAGGAAGAGCGCGTTCATCGTTCCCTTGAGGCCCACATGAAGCCCGTCCACTTTACCCTCGGAGAGGGTGACGAGATTGATGCCGGCGAAGCGCAGCCGTTTGAAGAGACCAGCCAATCTTCCTGGTCGCGTGAGAGGCGATCAAGCGCCTCGGCAAGAACGATCTCGAACTGCCCGCTTTGAGCATCACTCAGGAGCCGCTGAATGTCTGGTCGACGGACGATGCTTGCACCAGAGATGGCAGCATCCGCACAGGTCCCAACGACAGTCCATCTCTCTTTAAATGAGTGTTCTCGGCAAAGTCGCAGTTGGTCCTCGATGGAGGCTTCGAGAGCGCGCCGTAAACAGCGCCGTAGCGAGCGGCGGGTTTGCGCACCCATCCGGACGTCCAAACCCTTTATCCACCGCCTGGAAGCGGACGTCGCCGGCAGCGAAGTTCAATTCGAGGTTGCGCTAGTGCGGAAGGCCGATTTCCGATCACCTATCCGAGTAGGGCCGTCACGAAATCATGGCATCGTGGCGCATGAGAAAACGCTCTGTGCAGCGGATGATCGCGATCAACATCAGATTGATCACGCCAGCAATAGCAAAGATCTCGAAGATGGCGAAGGTCTGGCTCATGAGCCGTTTGGCAAACCGGTCATTTCGAGCACCGTGATCGTCGAGGCAAGGCTGGTCCCCTTGACCACGAGGATCAGCTCATTGCCATAGGCCGGCAGCCCCTGGCGGATGGCGAGCGGAAACTCGATGCGCCGGAACCGCAGCATGCGCGACATGCCGCACGCTTGGGCCGCTTCGACGAGACCAACTGGAACCGACATCAATGCGCCGCGTAGTATTTCGCACGTGTAGGCAGCCGTGTTCAGCGCGAGCGCCAGAACAGCGCAGCGCGCGCCATCGCTGATCACCCACCACAAAGCCGGGTTATCCTTGATCAGGGAAAGCTGGCCAAGTCCGTAATAGAACAGGAAAATCTGCACGAGCAGTGGCGTACCGCGAAAGACATTGGAATGGGCACCGAACTGGCCAGGACAGATGGGCTGATCTCGTCCGGCCGGAGGGGTCCCATTATTCCTGGCTTGGAATGAAGAAAACCTATCGTTAGAATCAATCGAAGCTGACGTTGTGTTTCGACTGGGCACATTCCTATTCTTGGTCGTCGGATGGATGTCGATCATGTCGAGCGGCCCGCCCGGGAGATCACGATGAGACATGATTTCGAGACACATCGCCGTCAGGCCGCAAACATTTTCCGCGCCTGGGGCATGCCCGCCGAGAAGGCCGAGAAGTCGGCAGGCGTGCTTGCATGGGCCGATCTCCATGGTCTCGAAAGCCACGGCATCGCGCTGTTGGTCGAATACAATGAACGACGTCTGACACGGCCGATCAATTTCCAGTCGAAACCCACCATCGTCCAGGAAACGGCGGTCAGTGCCCTGCTCGACGGCGATGGCGGCCTCGGCCATGAGCCGGCCATATCAGCCATGGAAACCGCGATCGCCAAGGCGACCGCAGCCGGTGTCGGCGTGGTGTCGGTTCGCAATTCCGGCCATTTCGGGGCGCTGGGTTACTTCACCACGATGGCTACCGATCATGAGTTGATCGGCATGGCTGCCACCAGCGTATTCGGCATCCGTGTCCCCCCGACCGGTGGTGCGGCGGCGCGCTTCGGCACCGACCCGTGGTCCTTCGCGGCGCCCGCGGAGCCCGGCCGACCGTTCGTGCTGGACATGGCCACGACGACCGTGGCGTCCGGCAAAGTCCGAAACAAGATCGTCGAAGGTCAACTCATGCCTCCAGGCTGGGGCATGGACAGGAAGGGCGTGCCCACGCTGGACCCGGCGGCGGTCATGGAAGGAGGCTTCCTGTCGCCACTGGGCGGGTCGGCGGAGAGCGCCGGCTACAAGGGTTACGGGCTGGCTGGGATGGTCAATATCCTCGCCTCGTGCCTGTCCGGCTCTACGCTGATCACCGATCCCAACCATTCGAAACAGCCCTGGGGCCTTGATGTCGGCCACTTCTTCATGGCCATCAACCCCGCCTTGTTCCGTCCGATAGCGGACTTCCGAGCCGACGTTTCCCGCTTCTGCCACGACCTGCGCGCAACGCCCCCGGTGGACCCGCTGAAGCCCGTCCAGGTGGCGGGCGACCCTGAGCGCAGGGTCCGCGCCGAGCGCGAGAAGGCCGGCATTCCCATCGGGCCTGGCCTCCATCGGCGCTTGTATCAAATTGCACAGGAATCCGGCGCGGACTGGGTGCTTTCTCCCCTCGATTTTACTGTCGACAGTTTTCAGTTTACTGGCGGCAGAGAAACGAGGGGCAAGGCATGACTTTTGCAGCAAGGCCGATCGAGCGAACCGCAAGTCTTGCCGTTCGCGTCTACGCCGAGATCGAGCGGATGATCCTCGCGGGGGACATGCAGCCCGGCAGCAGGATCAAGGAGGCGGTGCTTGCCGAACAGATGGCGGTAAGCCGCGCGCCGGTGCGCGAGGCGACGCGTGCGCTGGTCGAGGCGGGGCTTCTTGTGTTCGTCCCGGCGCGCGGTGTTTTCGTACGTGAAATGTCCCACCGCGAGATCGCCGAAAACTACGACGTGCGCTCATTGCTCACCGGATTGATGTGCGCGCAGGCTGCGGAACGGCGCACCGATTCCGACGTGGCAAAGCTCAAGCGCCTGATCGATGACATGGACATGGCGATCGCCGCCGGCAGGATCGCGCACTACTACGAGATCAACCTCGAGCTTCATCAACTGATCGGCCGCATAGCCGACCACTCCTGCGCGCATCGCGTCTACAACGACCTGATCCGAGAGACCCATTCCTTGCGGCGCTCTCTGTCATCGCCCGGCCAGACAAATCTGGAGCATCGCACAATCGTCGAGGCGATCGAATGCGGTGACGCCGAACTCGCGCGGCGCCGGGGGAGCGAGCACGTCCTTAACGGCAAGGCGCGTTGGAAAGCGTCCATCGAAACGACGGCGCCCGCCGCGGTCGCCATATGATCCATTTATCCCAAGGAGACCTCACTTGAAAATTGCAAACATCACAGCCAGCCTGCATCGCCACGAGATCGATTTGCCTGGCATTGGCGAATCCATCGAATCTCGCATGTTCGTCTTTGTCGAGGTCGAGACCGACACGGGTCTGAAGGGGCTCGGCTGCACCGGCCAGTTCCTGCCCTGGTCGACCATGCCCTGCATCGAGGATCATATCTTTCCGTTGATCAAGGGAATGGATGTCTTCCACACCGAGGCGATCCACTCCAAAGTATGGAAGCAGCTCAACAACCGCGCCTATACCGGTGTCATTTCCAACGCTCTCTCGGCGATCGACATCGCGCTGTGGGACCTCCAGGGCAAGATTGTCGGCAAGTCGGTCTCGGAGCTGCTGGGCGGCTATTCCCGCGAGGCCTACACCTATGCGACATTTGGCTACCCGTTCTTCGACGAGCAGCAGATCGCCGACTATGCCAAGAAGTTTCTGGCCGACGGGCACACCATGCTGAAGATGGTCGTCGGCGGCGAGCCGACGCGTACCTGGAAGGACGATGTGCGTCGCGTCTATGCCGCACGCGAGGCAATCGGTCCCGACGTCGACCTCATGATCGACGCCAATTGCTACTTCAATCCGCATGAGGCCTTCATGCTGGCGAAGGCCGTAGAAGACGCGAACCTGAAATGGTTCGAGGAACCGATCCAGCAGAACGATGCGCGTGCGCTTGCCGACCTGCGCGGTCGCGTCAAGATACCTATCGCCGCCGGCCAGATGGAAGGCAACCGCTGGCGCTTCCGCGAACTCGTCGTCCACCACGCGGTGGACGTGCTGCAGCCGAACGTTCTCTACAATGGCGGCTACACCGAAGCGCTCAAAGTGGCGCATCTCGCCCAGGCCTTCAACCTGCCGATGGCCAATGGCGGCGGCTGGCCGATCTTCAACATGCACATTCTGGCAGGCGTGATGAATGGCGGCCCGGTCGAATTCCACTACGGCATGTGGATGACCGGAAAGCATTTCTTCAACGGCACGCCCGACCCCGTGAACGGCAAGATGACAATCCCGGATGCGCCGGGCCTTGGCTTCACGCCGAATTACGAAGCGCTCAAGGATGGCCGGGTCAAGGATCCCAAAGGCAGCCAGTTCACCGGTCGTGATGCACACGGCTACCTGCTGCGTGAAACCATCGAAAAGAAGAACGCCTGACAATCGCAGCCCCGGGACCGCCAAAAAATGGTTCGATCGGTTCCGGGGCTGTTCCAATTTCTAACTGGGAGGAAACGACTATGACCTACGCACTCTCGAATTTCGTCAACCACGGCCGCGCCGTCGGCCTCGGTTTGCTCACAGCCGCGGCCGTCGCGGTCAGTCCCGCGGCGGCGGAGTATCCGGACAAGGACATCAAGATGATAATCCCGTTCGGCGCCGGCGGCGGCAGCGATACGCTCGCCCGCACCATCGCCGGCGTGATCGAGGAGATGAAGCTGATCCCTGTGAAGATCCTGCCTGAGAACCGTACAGGCGGCTCGGGCGCGGTCGGCTACAGTGCAGTCGCCAAGGAAAAGGGCGATCCCTATCATCTGGCGACCGTCAGCGTCAGTTTTTTCACAACGCCACTCCTGGGTGGCTCGCCGGTGAGCTACAAGGACTTCACTCCACTCGCCGCGATCGCGCAGTCGCCGTACATCATGGTTGTCCCCACCTCTAGCGAATACCAGAAGCTTGACGACCTGAAGAAGACGCCTCGCTTCACCACGGGCACGACGGGCGTCGTCTCCGACGCGGCACTGCTGGCCAAGATGACGTCCAACGCGCTCGGCATCCAGATCGACTCCGTGCCGTTCGACGGTGAGGGCGAGGTGATGGCGGCGCTGCTCGGCGGGCATGTAAACGTCGGCTTTCTCAACCCGTCCGAGGCGATGGCGCAGATGAAGGCCGGCAAGCTGCGGCCACTGGCGATCACATCGGCAGAGCGTTCGCCGGCCTTCCCCGATATCCCGACCTTCAAGGAACTCGGCTACGACGACATTTTGCACACCCAGCTTCGCGGACTGGTCATGCCTGCGGGCGTTCCACCGGAAGTCGTCACCTACTGGGAGGGCGTGCTGCAAAAGGTTGCGACCAGCGAGCAGTGGAAGAAGCAGTATATCGATCGCTTTCACGACATCCCGGACTATGTCGACGCGGAAGGCTTCAAGGAAGTGCTCGAGCGCACCAATGCGCGCTACGAGACGATGATGAAGGAACTCGGCATCATCAAATAGTGACGTTGCTCGGAGCCACCCGAAATGGTGGCTCTCATCGGGAGGAGGAAAGCGATGAGCGTTCAACGGCTCGACCTACTGGTCGCAGCACTGCTGATAATCTTCGGTCTCTGGCTGATCTACACGGGCATCGGTTATGGCGTGATGCAGAGCACCACGCCCGGGGCCGGTCTCTTCCCCATTATCATCGGTTCGTCGATCGCTCTGCTCAGCGCAATAAATCTCTACCGGGCGCTCGGCGGGCTTGAGAAGCTTGGCCCGGGCATATCGGGCCGCGAGGCGGCAAAAGCTGGCGTCGTGATCGCTGCGCTCCTCATCGCCGTCTGGCTGACCCCGTATCTCGGCATGATGATCGCCACCATGCTGGCCATGGCGGCGATCGGCCTGGCTCTGCGAACCGAACCGGGACCGGTTTTCTTTGTCAAGCTTACGGCGGTGGCGGTGATCACGCCGATCGTCCTTCTGCTGCTGTTCGAAAATCTCCTGGGCGTGCCGACCCCTAGGGGACCGCTCGGCTTCTAGCTAATCGGCCACCCAAGAGAGGTACCGCGATGGAAACGCTTGCTCTGCTGTGGGACGGAATTCTCGCCGCCACGGATCCGGCAATCTTCGCCTGCACCATACTGGGCGCTGTGATCGGCTTGCTGATCGGTGCGCTCCCTGGCCTCGGACCGACCGCCGGTGTTGCGATCATGCTGCCCGTGGCGGCAGGCTTCGGCGGCGTCGCGGCAATCGCGTGCCTCGGTGGTGTCTACTATGGCTCGATGTTCGGCGGCGCCATCACGTCGATCCTGCTCGGCATTCCCGGCGACGCACCTTCCGTGATGACGGTCATCGATGGCTATCCAATGGCCCAGAAAGGAGAGGCCGGGCGCGCGCTGGGAACGAGCGTCTTCGCCTCCTTCGTCGGCGGTTTTCTCGGCATTGCCGGGCTGGTGGCTCTTTCGGTTCCGGTATCGCGCTATGCACTTGCCTTTGGTCCGACCGAGATGACGGCGATGATGTGTTTTGCGCTTTCGCTGCTCAGCGTATTGGGCGGCCGCAACGCCTTCAAGGGTTTCATCGCGTTGGCGCTGGGCTTGTGGCTGGGCACGGTGGGACTCGACCCCATTTCCGGTTTGCCGCGCTATACCGGCGGGTCGATGAACCTGTTCGACGGGCTCGACTTCTCCATCGTCGCCGTCGGCCTGTTCGGGCTTACCGCGATCTTCACCTCGCTGGAGGCGAATATAGACAAGCCGGTGGCCAAATACACTTTCGCCTCGCTGCTGCCGAGGATGAGCGACGCCGTTCAGACACGCTGGCAGCTGCTGCAGGGATCGGTGCTCGGTTTCTTTGTGGGCGTCCTTCCCGGCGTCGGCGCCTCGGCGGCGACCATGCTCTCGTACGCACTCGCCAAGCGCCTCTCGCCGACGCCCGAAAAATATGGCACCGGCATCGTCGAGGGCGTGGCAGCACCTGAGGCCGCCAACAATTCAGCGTCCTACGGCTCGATGATCCCGCTGTTCACGCTGGGCATCCCGGGCTCGGCGACCACGGCGGTCATGATGGGCGGATTGATCATGATCGGCCTGCAGCCGGGCCCGCTGCTGTTCACCGAGAATCCGCAGTTTGTCTGGTCGGTGTTTGGTTCTTTCGCCATCGGCAACCTGGCACTTGTGTTCTTGACGCTGTTGCTGACACCGCTGCTGGCGGCAGCGCTTTTCGTTCCGACCGCCTATCTCTATCCAATCGTCATTGCGATCGTCGTCTACGGTGTCTTTGCCATCGATACTTCGACGTTCAACGTAATGCTGACCATCCTGGCAGGCGGTGCCGGAATTATCCTTGCGAGGCTCGACTATCCAGCCGTGCCGCTAATCCTCGGCCTGGTGCTGGGGCCGCTGCTGGAGCGAAATATCCGCCGCACGCTGATCCAATCGCAGGGCGATTTGCTCGTCTTCATCGAGCGGCCCATTGCGCTGGGGCTGTTCATCGCCACAGCTCTCGTGCTCTTGATCCCACTCTTCCTCAAGCTGACCGGGCGCAAGAAGATAGCCGCGGACGAGGCTGAGGTCTAACAGGGCTGCACTATATGACATTTCAATATTGCATCGTTGGCGGCGGCATCGTCGGGCTCGCCACCGCCTCCGATATCCTGGCTCGCGATCCGGCGGCCCGCATCCTGGTCATCGAAAAGGAGACCGGTTTCGGCGAACACCAGACCGGCCACAACAGCGGTGTCATCCATGCCGGTGTCTACTACGCCCCCGGCTCCCTGAAGGCGAAGCTCTGCCGCGAGGGGGCGAAGGCCACGAAAGCCTTCGCGCGCGACAACAACATTCCGTTCGAGGTGTGCGGGAAGCTGCTTGTCGCCACCAGTCCAGTCGAGATGGAGCGCATGGAAGCGCTGAAGCTTCGCGCTTTGGAGAATGGCATTGGCTTCGAGGAAGTAAGCGCGGCGCGTCTGCATGAGATCGAGCCAAACATCGTTGGCCTGGGCGCGTTGCTCGTGCCGTCGACCGGCATTATCAACTATAAGCTGATCTGCGACGCTCTGGCCGAGGGTCTCAGGGCGAAAGGTGCCAAGCTGATGACCGGCACCCGCGTCAAAGGCATCTCGGAAGACGACACCGGCGTGGTGGTGACCACCGATCGTGGCGAAACGATCCGCGCCGAGCAGCTTGTTGCCTGCGCCGGCCTGCAGTCCGATCGCCTGGCCAGGCTCGCAGGGCTCAATCCCACCCACCAGATCGTGCCGTTCCGCGGCGAATATTACACATTGCTCGACGCGAGATCGGCGATCGTCAAGCACTTGATCTACCCGATCCCTGATCCGGATCTGCCTTTCCTCGGCATCCACCTGACGCGCATGATCGACGGACGGGTGACAGTCGGGCCCAACGCGGTGCTGGGCTTCCATCGGGAAGGCTACCCAAAGGGCAGCATCGACCTGGGCGATGTCACCCAGATGCTCGCCTTCGGCGGCTTCTGGAAAATGGCCCGAAAGAATCTCAAGTCAGGCATCGACGAGTTCCGCAACTCGATTTTCCGCCGCGGCTACCTGGAGCAGTGCCGCAAGTACTGCCCCTCGCTCGAGCTCTCGGACCTCGGCCAATCAGGCGCCGGCATCCGTGCGCAGGCGGTTCTGGCCGATGGCACGCTGGTGCACGATTTCATCTTCCTCGACAGCCCGCGCCAGTTGCATGTCTGCAACGCGCCGTCGCCTGCGGCGACGTCCGCTATGCCGATCGCGAAGATGATCGTTGATCGGATCGAGGAGCGATCGCAATGATCTGGGCCCGACTTAATCCATTGCCCCACGTGTATCCCCGGCGGGCGCTCGGCACGCATCGTCACAGCCTTGCTCGCGGGTCCTTTCGAGCCAATCGTTCCAGCAGGTAGTCGACTTCGGATCGACCTGTCGGCGTCAACGACGAGCGCGGGCTGCGCTGCACGTCCGAGGTCATGGCGCCGCGCCGCATCAGCACGTATTTGCGCACCGCCAGGCCAACCCCCTGTTGCTGCTCGAAACGGATCAACGGCAAGTGGGCATCGAAAAGATCGTGGGCTGCGTCGCGCTCGCCTTCGCGGTGCAGCCGGTCGAGCTCGACCAGCATGTCCGGAAAGGCGTAGCCCGTCATCGCGCCATCCGAACCGCGTTCCGGCTCGAAGTCGAGGAACAGCCCGCCATTGGCGGTCAGGATCGAGAATTTCCGCAGATCGCCCGCGGCTTGCAGCTTGCGGATCGCCGAGATCTTCTCAAGCCCCGGCCAGTCCTCTGCCTTCAGCATGACGCAGGACGGATGTTCCTTCATGATGCGCAAGATCATCGGCACCGATAGGATTACCGACAGCGTCAGCGGATAATCCTGCAGGGCCCAAGGCACGTCCGGACCGATTGCTTCTACGCAGTGATGGAAATAGGCGGCGATCTGCTCGTCGCTGCGCAGGTGCGAAGCCGGAGCCAGCATCACTCCGGCTGCGCCGGCCTCCATCACCTCGCGCGCCAGCCTGCGCATGGCGACAAAGCTCGGGTTGGACACCCCAACCACGACAGGGACGCGCGAGCGTGCGATCACGCTTCTTGCGATTGTCAGCGATTCCTCGGGCTCCAGTTTTTGGGCTTCGCCCAGAATGCCGAGGATCGTCATGCCGGTGGCGCCGGAATTCTGGTAGAATTCCGTCAGCCGATCGACCGAACCGTAGTCGACCGACATGTCCGCATTGAACGGCGTCGCCGCGATCGGGTAGACGCCCTTGGCATCGACGCCGAAGGTCATGTCTTCTTCGCGAAAGCGGCATAGCGCGCCTTCGTCTCCTCGTTCATCGGATAGAGACCGGGCAGCGGCACGCCGCGATCGACCTCGGTCATGATCCACGCTTCCATGGCTTCCTGCTCCGGCGCTTCAGCCAGCACCTGGTCGAGAAATGCCGCCGGGATCAGCACCGCGCCGTCATCGTCCACCACCACGATATCGTCAGGAAAGATCGCCACGCCGCCGCAGGCGATCGGCTCCTGCCAGCCGACGAAGGTGAGACCGGCCACTGAAGGCGGCGCGGAAATGCCGTTGCACCACACGTTGAAGCCGGTGCCGAGCACGCCCGCGGCGTCGCGCATCACGCCGTCGGTGACCAATGCGGCGACATTGCGTTTGGCCATGCGCGCGCAGAGGATATCACCGAAAATACCGGCGTCGAGCACGCCCATTGCGTCAGCCACCGCCACGCAACCTTCGGGCATCGCCTCAATCGCCGCACGGGTCGAAATAGGCGAGGCCCAGCTTGCCGGGGTGGCGAGGTCCTCACGTGCCGGCACGAAGCGTAGAGTGAAGGCCGGCCCCACCACGCGCGGCTGGCCTGGACGGATAGGCTTGGTCCCACGCATCCAAACGTTGCGCAGGCCCTTCTTCAGGAGGACCGTGGTGAGGGTCGCGGTGGAGACGCCCTGCAGGGTTTTTACGACTTTCGGGTCAAGGGTCATCGGGTTCTCCTTAGATGCTGGGGATCAAGCCGCCGTCGATGCGAACGACGGAGCCGGTGATATAGGATGCGCGAGGGCTCGCCAGGAAGGTGACCGCGTCGCCATATTCGTGCGGCCGGCCATAGCGCCCGACCGGAATGGACGCCGTGCTTTGGGCGGCTACGTCCTCGACCGAGCGCCCCTCGCGTTTGGCTTTCTGTTCGTCGAGAAAGGTAATGCGTCCCGTGGCGATGCGCCCGGGCAAAACGATATTGACGGTGATGCCGTCGCGGCCGACTTCGGCCGCCAACGTCTTCGACCACCCGACCAGTGCCATTCTGAGCGCGTTCGACATGCCGAGGTTTGGGATCGGCGTCACCACGCCCGACGAGGTCGATGTGATGATGCGGCCCCATTTGCGCCGGCGCATGCCGGGCAGCACCGCATCGGTGACGGCGATCACCGAACGCACCATGCTGTCGAAGAACTTCGACCAGTCCTCCGAAGATTGGCCGGCGGCCGGCGTCGGCGGCGGGCCGCCCGTATTGTTCACCAGAATGTCGACGGAGCCGAAGGCCTTGTCGATCCAGGCCAAGCGTCTGTCGATGGAGGACAGGTCGCCGATATCCCAGCCCATTGTCAGGGCCTCGTTGCCGGCGCCCTTGATGCCCGAGGTGGTGTTTTCCGCCGCCGCTTCGTCGATGTCGGCGACGACCACGCGCACGCCTTCGCCGGCGAGCGACCGCGCGATCGCCCCGCCCAACCCGCCGCCGGCTCCAAAGACGAGCGCGACCTTACCCTTCAGTTCGAGATCCACGGAAAATCCTCCAGTTCAAGGCGGATTATCAGCAACGATGCACAGAAGAAAACATGGCTTGCCGTATAATTTGATGATAGTTTTTCTATCGATGGAATCACGCTTCCTCGAAACCTTCCTCCTCGTGGCCGAACTCGGTTCGCTGGCCGAGGCAGCCCGCCGTCTAGCAATCACGCCGGCCGCCGTGGCCCAACGCATGCAGGCGCTGGAGGACGAATTCGGCAGACGGCTGCTGGTACGCGCGGGCCGCGTGGTGCAGCCGACCGATGCCGGCCATGCAATTCTGGAACAAAGCCGCAGAATCCTTGGCGACATCCGCCACCTAAAAACCCTTGCACAGACCGATTCGCCAGCAGGTGAGATGAGACTCGGCGCCATATCGACCGCGCTGACCGGCATCCTTGCGCCCGCCCTGCGGCACCTTGTCGACGCGGTTCCTTCAGTCGAGGTCTTCGTTCTCCCTGGCACTTCCACTGATCTCTATCAGGCGCTCGGCGACGGAAGCATCGACGCGGCCATATTGGTGCGGCCGCCTTTCCCGATCCCGAAATCGCTGCATTGGAGCGTGCTCCGGACCGAGCCCATGATCCTTCTTGCGCCGAGCGCCCTCGCCGCGAGCGATCCAGAACAGCTGCTCGCAACGCGGCCCTTCATCCGGTATGACCGCAACAATTGGGGCGGCCGGCTGGCCGACGAGTGGCTGCGCCGCCAGAAGCTTCGACCCCGGGAGTGGCTGGAGTTGGATTCATTGGAAGCCATAACGGTGATGGTGAGCAACGGCCTCGGCGTTTCCGTTCTGCCCGACTGGGCGCCGCCATGGCCGGAGGGGCTGTCAGTCGCGCGCCTGCCACTGCCCGGCCTGCCGCTGGTGCGCGAGATCGGCATGCTGTGGCCGCGTAGCGCGCCTTCGGGGCGGCTGGTGCGTGTCCTTCTAGATGCCTTTGAGGCAGTCTCGTCAGCCGGAAAGAGGGCCGGCGATGCTTGATCCGTCTAGCTGCAGCCATGACTCCAGTGCTGGCGTGGCCAGGGGGGACCTCGGGGTGCGGCACCAATGAGCGGACCGAAACCACCGCAGGACGCGAATGCGGCCGCTTTGGCGCGAGTCAACCTCAAGCTGTTGCAAACTTTTATGCTGGTCGCCGAAAACCGCAGCTTCAAGGAGGCCGCCGACCGGGCACATCGTTCGCAGTCCGCCATCAGCATGCAGATAAGGCAACTCGAGGACCAACTCGGCGCCAAGCTGTTCAACCGCACCACGCGCGACGTCAAGCTCACGCCTGAGGGGAGCAAATTGTTCGCCAGCACCCAGCGCGGCCTGCAAGAGGTCGGCATCGGCTTGCGCAACGTCCAGGAGGCATTGGCCATCCGGCGCGGCCAGGTCGCGCTGGCCTGCGCGCCCACCATCGCCTCGACCCATCTGCCGCGTATCCTCGCCGAGTTCGAACGCGACTATCCTGGAATCAAGATGCTTCTGTCGGAACTCAAGTCCGCCGACCTTTACCGGGTGATAGAGGCCGATGCTGTCGATTTTGGCATAGGCCCGATCTCCGACGATCCGGACCTCGATTTCGAGCCGCTGCTTGACGATCCGCTGCACGCGCTGATCCCCAGGCAGATGTGCCCGCACAATCGCCGCACCATCACGCTGGCGGAACTGTCCAGCCTGCCCCTGCTCCATTATCACACCACCACCCTCATGGGGGCGATGCTCGAGCGCGAGGCTGCCTCCCGCAGCATCGCGCTGAATGTTCGGTACCGCTGCATCCAGGCGGAGACACTCGTCGCGATGGCCGAGGCCGGCATCGGCGCGGCAATCCTCACCCAGTCGATCGTCCGTTTCGCAGAGCCGAACCAGTCGCGCGCCTACAAGATAGTCGAGCCCGAACTCGTTCACCGCTACGGCATCGTGCGCAAGCGCGGCAAAGAGCTGTCGCCGGCCGCCGAACGGCTCGCGCAATTGATCCGGGTGTCGCTGCGCCAGACCTGAAGGCCGGCCCGATCCGGGCGACTTCAGATTTTCAGAATAATCGATAGGATTTTTGAATTTTTTCTGAAGTTCGGCTTCCGCTAGAGATGGCCTTCCCGGAACGTCGGGAAGGAGGAACGTCGTGCTTCAGGATGTTTATGTCCAACAGGACAACAATGTCGTCGAGACCAGGATCAAGATTGCTCGTATCCAAGCGCACAAGCTCGCCAACATCCCGATCACGCCGCCTCCCTATCGCGATATGCCGAACAAGGAAGGCGCACTGCTTCTCCAGGTCGAGACCAATGACGGCCTCGTCGGTTGGGCCACCAGCGGCTACACCCACCATGTCGCCATCGAGCTGATCAACAAATACATCGCGCCGAAAATCGTCGGTGAGAATCCGATGCGCACCGAACGCATTCCCCTGCTGTTCGACCGCGCCAGCTTCGAACGGCCGCTGGGCAGGACCCTGATCTCCGCGCTGGCGATGATCGACATCGCGCTCTGGGACATCAAGGGCAAGATGCTCGGCCAGCCAGTGCATCACCTGCTGGGCGGCGCGCGCGACAAGGTGCCGGTCTACGTCACGCACGGCGCGGCGTACGATAACGCGCCGGTCTATTCGCCGGAGGAACTGGCTGCGGAGGCGACCCACCTCGTCAACCTCGGCAATAACCATCTCAAGAACACCGTCGGCCGTCAGCCCATCCCTGATCCGAAGGATGACTACATCCGCATGAAGGCGATGCGCGAGGCCGTCGGCCCGGACGTCAAGCTCGCCATGGACGGCAATCTGCGCATGACCCTGGCCCAGGCGGTGGAACTGTGCAAGCGATGCGAGGAGCTCGACATCAGCTTCGTCGAGGAGCCGCTTTACTACAACGATCCGAGGCTGCTGCGCGAGCTGCGTTCGAAAACGATCGTCCCGGTCGCTGCGGCAGAAAATGAGAAGTTCTCCGCACGCGACCTGATCCTGGCCGACGCGGTCGACTATATACAGCCCAATGTAAACAATGACGGCGGCTACTCGGCGGCAATCCGCACGGCCGCCCTTGCCAAGCTCTTCCATATCCCGCTCTCGCACGGCAACGGCAATGGCCCCCACAACATCGCGCTGCATGCCGGCCTGTCGAACGGCGGATTGGTCGAATACCACTTCCACAAGTGGATGGCCTACAACGCAATCTTCAAGAGCGTCCCGCAACCCAAGAACGGGTACCTTACTGTGTCGCAGGAGCCGGGGCTGGGCCTCGAGCCCAAGGACGGCCTAATCAAGGAATTCTCGGTGCAGATGTAGCACGCGAGCATGCCTACGATTTCGTCGAACTCCCAGTGCCCAAAGTCGGCCAGGTCGACACGAAGGAGGCTATCATGGCGGGCCGGAATCGAACGCCCCGACAAGTGCGCGGATTAGCGCCTGGATCCGCGCGGTCTTGTAGAGATCGGCATGGGCGACGAGCCAGACATCGAAATCGGCCGAGCGCTCGGGCATGATCCGCACCAGATCCGACTCGGTGTCGGCGCGGTAGCAAGGCAGTTCGGCGACGCCGATGCCGGCTGCTGCCGCCTCGACGAGGGTGATGGATGATGATGTCCGGAACACCACCTTGCCACCGCCGGTCGGCTCTCCGCAGAAGGCGAAAGGCATCGTCGGCGCCACCGAGTGCTGGTATGCGACGAGATCGTGATCCGAGAACCCGTTACCGGGGGCGGGCGTGCCACGCGCGGCGAGATAAGCGCGGGAGGCATAGATCCCGGTCTTGAGGCTTGCGAGGCGGCGCACGATCAGATCGGGCGCGTCCGGCCGGATGGTGCGGATGGCGATGTCGGCCTCGCGCCGGGTTAAGTTGGCGATATCTTGCGAGGTCAGGCAGACGACCTCGATGCCGGGATGTTCAGAGCGCATGCGGGCGATGGCCGGAAGGACGAACCGCTTGCCAAGCGAGTCGGTCGTCGCCACCCGCACCGAACCGGTCAGCTGCTCGTCGAGTCCCGTCACCCGTCGCTCCATCTGCGCGACGGACCGCTCGATCGCTTCGGCCGGTTCGACCAGCGCTTCACCGGCCGACGTCAGCACATAAAGGGACGGCGTGCGAAGGAACAGTCGCGCGAAGTAGGACAAGGCGGCTGTAGCCGCCCTTGTCATTTCAACTCAAACGTTGCGACGACCTCTGGCGCGTTCCAGGTCATCTGCTGTGTAGACATCCGCCGTTGGATCGAAGCCAGTCCAGCCGCCTGCTTCGTATTCGTTTCGCCGGCCGGCGATGTCGACGGAATCGTATTGCTTCAGGATCTGTTCCGCGTTCGGGACAAGATCGTCTTCGACCCTGGCTGTGACCATCGTTCCGCCACGCCGAACGCCTTCGGCATAAACATGTGCGTCGTTTTCAGGCACACCGGACTCCGTCATCGCGCCTATGATGCCACCAGCGGCGCCACCAACCGCAGCACCGCCAACCGCGCCCACCGCAGTGGCTACCAGCCAGCCTGCGGCAACCACGGGACCGACACCAGGTATCGCCATCAGGCCAAGGCCGGTGAGCAGGCCGCCGGCCCCGCCGATAACAGCACCGACACCAGCCCCGGCTGCCGCATCCTCGCCAGCCTCAGACGCTTCGCCTGTGTGCCAGCCGCCCGAGTTATTGGCCACGATGCTGATATCGTCGTGCGGAACGCCTGTGGCTTCAAGCTCGCCCACAGCGTCGCTTGCTTGATCGTAGTTGTCGAAGAGGCCTGTTACGGTTTTCATCTAATTTGTCCTTGGTTGTGATCAATTGTTGCCGGCAACGACGTTGCCTTGAAAGTCGAGAGCGATGGGTACGGATTTGCCGTCCTTGCTCGCGGTTCCACGCCAGATGCCCTTGTCATCCTTCGTCAGGGCGGAGACGTCCGCGTAACCTGCCTTCTCGATGGCGCTCTTGGCCTGGTCCTCGGTGAAGCTGTTGGCCCCAGGCACCGGCGCTGCAGGATTTGTGGTGTCCGAATTGGACACGGCTGGTGCGGTGCTATCGGCGGCAGGAGCGTCAGCCGCGACCTTGCCGATCATCTCCTGATGCATTTTGAGCGTCGGCAACGTCTCGCTTGCAAACGACTTGAGAGCGGCATTGTCGCCGTCCTTGGCGTAGCTTTCAAACAGGCTTACAGCGTCGGCATGCGCCGCCTTCTGCATGTCGGCATACGGTGCATCGACTGGCGTGGCAGCTGACTGCAACTTGTCGACTTCGCTCTTGTGGGCAGCGTCGAGGTCGGAGGGCACCTGCAATTTTTGTTCGCCGGCAATAGTCTCGAGCTTGCCGTTCGCAGCACCATGGTCGGAGATCATCTTCTGAGCGAAATCCTTGAGGGTCCGATCTTGGAGCTTGTCTTGAGCGACCTTGCTGGACTGCACTTCGAACATCCCGCCGATCGCGGCCTTCGTGACGAAATCCTGGGCCGTTTCTGCTGACAAGGCAGGCAGTACAAAGGCCATTGCGGTGGCGATCGACAGCGACGCCACGCGTAGTTTGATTCTCATGCTGAGGTTCCTTGGATGAAGAGGACGATGAACTCCAACCTCCTGGCGGACGGTTTGTTCCGGACGGTGACAAATGTCGGAATAGATTTCGGGGCGCCATTCCCGTCGTCGCAAAGCAGGCAGGTCCCGGAACCTCAGACCGATCGAAGAGTTGCCATTGCTTCGCAAAGGAGAGCCCTGATGGCGGAAAATTCCGACGACAATAAAGTTGGCAAGCGTTCTGGCAAAGAGCCTGAAGCAGACGCGCGAGGCCAATCAGAAAAGCACCACAAAGGCGGAAAGAACGACGGTGTCTCAAGCGCCAATCCGCGCATTTTATCGGGCGAGAAGGATGGCGACGCCACATTTCCTCTGAAGCGGAAAAAGTGACAGCAGCGTCATTCCAGCGCTGGCCGAACCAAATCACGACTACGGCTCTGCGACCAACCGCTTGCGCCCAGCACGCCATGGATAGCCACGGCGAGATTCCTGCGGAGCGGACGTCGCTCAGCGACGCATGTCCACGCGCCGAAAAAACAAAGCAACAGAGAAGCTGATTGGAGAGTGGCCCTTAAGCCCGGCTGCAGCTCTGGCGGTGTCGCTCTACGCATCACGATTCATCCTCCTCTCCTGAAAGATAGCTACGTTGCAGGGCAAGATATATGCGTCAATCTTGCCGGGGCGAATGGACCTTTTCGACCGCTTGCGGCGCAAAGCAGTCCACATGATGCCGGACGCTAAGGAGGTCGGCTTTTAGCCCGATCCCGAAAGCTGCCGGTCCACGGTCGTGAAGAGTTTCGGGCGCCGGCAGGCGTACGAAAGTCGCCGAGGAAGGAACCTGCGGGCCACAGGCGATGGTTACGGGAATTTCGATTTGCGGCTGGTGTCGGCGATGGCTCGACCGCCGCCCGGAATCTGTGGGTTTGATGCGGACGGACCGTTTCGCCTTTCAGCCACGCGGTATTGTCGGCTCGTCGCGCGGCCGGACGCGACCCGTTCGGCGTCGATGATCACCATGGACAAGCGTGGGTCCGTTGCCGGAGGCTGAGTGCCTGCGGCTGAAGGCTGGAAAAAGCAGACATCACAGGACTGCGTCGTAGGTCTCGATACGCGTCGCAGCCGACTGAAGTGGAGCGCTATCATGCCCCTTCAAGCAGGGTGGACGGACGGCAGGTGCCTGGGTAGACGACCCTCTCTTCCTGTCCACCTCGCGAAGTCAGATTTTCCGACCGGCCAGCAGCCTTGTCAGCCAGTCCGGATTCATTTCCGGAACAGAGGACAAAAGCCGTTCGGTGTAGGCCGCGTGCGGTGGCGTGAGAACCTCGCTCTTCAATCCCTGTTCAACGACTTTGCCCTGATGCATGACGACGATTTCGTCGGCTATCGCGCGCACGGTAGCAATGTCATGGGTAATGAAGATGTAGCTCATTCCGAGTTCACGTTGGAGACGTATGAGGAGCTTGAGAATTTCCTCTTGGACGATCTGGTCGAGCGCGGACGTGATCTCGTCGCAGATGACAAGCTCCGGATCGGCAGCCAACGCCCGAGCAATGCAGACGCGCTGTTTTTGGCCACCCGACAGCTCACCAGGCAGGCGTTCCAGAAAATCTTCGCTCATCTCGACCATGTGCATAAGTTCGCCGATCCGGCGATCCCTCCGCGCGCCCTTAAGGCCGAGGTAGAATTCGAGCGGCCGAGCTATGACCTCTTCGACCGTTTGGCGCGGATTCAGGGCGTTGTCGGGCATTTGATAAATCATCTGTATGCGGCGCAGGACCTCCTTCGGCCGCGTCTTCAGGCTCGAGGAAAGAAGCTGGCCGGCAAAAGAAATCGAACCTGAAATTGGCGGCAAAAGGCCGGTGACGACTCGAGCGAGCGTCGATTTCCCCGAACCGGATTCGCCAACCACAGCCACGGTTCTTCCGCGCGGAACCTTGATGGAGACATCCTGGAGCACCTTGACCTTTCCTGCATAGGCCGCGGTAACGTTGTCTATCGTCAGCAGATAGTCATCGGCTGGAACTTCGGGCTTGGCGAGCTTGCGTACGGCCCAGAGCGTTTTTGTATATTCCTGGCTGGGCGAGGCCAGCATCTGGCGCGTGTCAGCCTCCTCCACGGTTCGTCCGTGGCGCAGAACTATGATGCGATCCGCCATTTGCGCCACCACCGCCAGGTCATGCGTCACGTAGATTGCAGCGGTGCTGAATTCCTCCACGATGTTGCGAATGGAAGCTAGAACTTCAACCTGCGTGGTTACGTCGAGCGCCGTTGTTGGCTCGTCGAATATTATGAGGTCCGGACGACAAGCCATTGCCATCGCTGTCATTGCCCGTTGCAACTGCCCGCCGGAGACCTGATGAGGATAGCGAAAGCCTATGGTCTCCGGTTCTGGGAGTTGAAGGCGTCGATAAAGATCGACGGCGCTCCGGTTCGCCTCTTCCCGGCCGGCAATTCCATGCGCCACCGCGGTTTCGACGGTTTGTTCCAACAGCCGATGTGCCGGATTGAAAGAGGCAGCCGCGCTTTGCGCGACATAGGCAATGCGGGAGCCCCTGAGGCGACGGCGCCCTTTTTCATTGACTGCCAGAAGATCAATCCCGTCGAACAGGACCGAGCCTTGCGTGATCCGGCAGCCCGGCTTGGCATAACCCATTGCGGCAAGGCCAATGGTGGACTTGCCGGCGCCTGACTCTCCGATCAGCCCAAGAACCTGGCCCCGCTTCAGCGTCAGATCGACCCCGTGGACAATGGGATGCCACCGCTCATCCGAAAACCCCTCCACATGCAGATTGCGGATTTGAAGCAGATCCTTTCCTTTTTCGCGTGGGCCTGGACCGCTACTTTTCATCCCGCAACCCGCTTGTTGCTTGCAGGAACCAATCCACCACGAAATTCACGGACACGGTAAGGAGAGCAATCGCGCCGGCCGGAAGTAGCGGCGTGACATCGCCGTAGGTGATCAGGGTCGCGTTCTCGCGCACCATTGATCCCCAATCGGCCGTCGGCGGCTGAATACCGACGCCGAGAAACGACAGCGCCGCGACTGTCAGGAACACGAAGCAGAATCGCAAGCCGAACTCGGCGACCAGTGGCGGCATGACATTGGGAAGGATTTCCTTGGCGATGATCCATTTCGGTCCCTCGCCGCGCAATCGTGCCACCTCGACATATTCCATCACCGCCACGTTAAGCCCGACGGCGCGAGAAAGCCGAAAGACCCGGGTGGAATCGAGAAGCGCAATGATGACAATCAGGCTCGTGATCGACGAGCCGAAGATCGTCAGCAGCACCAGCGCGAAGATCAGACTCGGGATTGACATCAGCACGTCCACCGCACGCGACAAGATCTGGTCGAGCCACCCCCTGTACAATGCGGCAAGAAGGCCGAGCGAGACGCCGACCGCGAAGGACAGCAACGTGGTCGCCACCGCGATAGCGATGGTGTTGCGCGCACCGTAGATCAAGCGGGTGAGCATGTCGCGGCCGAGCTGATCGGTTCCCAGTTTGAACTCCTGGCTCCACGGCGCGAAGGCTTCGCTGAAAACCTGCGTCTCGCCATATGGGGCTATCCAGTGCGCGAAAACCGCAACAAAGACGTAGCCGAGGATCACGACGATGCCGAACCACGCGCTGAACGGTGCCTTCTTCAGCGCAGTTTTCGCCCGGGTGGCACGCGAGCGCCTCAGCCTCCGAACCGCCGCGACAGAGTCGGATCTGGTCATCGTGGGTGCAAGAGCCTGGGATTGGTGGCGATGGAAATAACGTCGGCTAGCAAGTTGAGAAGGATGTAAGTCGCGGCGAAAATCAGGGCGCAGGCCTGGACAACCGGAACATCCCTGGATTTCACCGCGTCAACCATCAGTTGGCCGATGCCGGGGTAGACGAACACTACCTCGACCACGACCACTCCGACGATGAGATACGCCAGGTTGAACGCCACCACAGTGACGATCGGAGCCCAGGCATTGGGCAGGGCATGCCTCAGCACGATCACGATCGGGGACATTCCCTTGAGGCGCGCCATATCGATGTAGGGGCTTGCCAGCATGTTGATGATGGCCGCTCGGGTCATGCGCATCATGTGGGCCACGATTACGAGCGTAAGGGTGATTGCCGGCAGGGCCACTTTCCAGAGATGCTCCCAAAATGGCGTCTGATCGTTCACATTCGACAATGTCGGAAATTTAGGAACCGCATTGAGCGCCCAGTTCAGCGAGACAGTGAGCCAATGAGGCAGCGTTTGAGCGAAATCGGATCCGATGAACGTGTCGCGCGAGATCACCAGGTAGGCGAGCATATAGGCGACGAAAAATTCCGGGAATGAAATGGTTGTCAGTGTCGCGACATTCACCAGCCGGTCGAACCAGCCGTTGCGGTACAGCGCAGCCAGAATGCCAAGCCCTAAGGCCAGCGGAACGGCTATCAGCGCCGTCACCGCTGCAAGGAACATCGTGTTGTAGAGGCGGGGTGCGATGATCTCGGCCACGGTACGCCGATATCCGGTGCGGCTCGCAAACGAAGAGCCGAAATCGCCATGGAGCATCTGGGCGACCCAAACGAAGTAGCGCTCGACAGGCGGACGATCGATGCCGATTTCCCGCTGGAACGCGGCGACCGTTTCGGGCGTCGCCGATTGCCCAAGCGTGGCCTTGGCGAAGTCGCCTGGAAGCATTGCGATCGCAGAGAAGATGATGATGGACACGATGAACAAAGTGACCAGGCCGAGGCCAAGGCGCTGCAGGACCGTTCTTGCGACGGGGTTCATGTGCGTGGCGTTTCCCTTTGGGCGGCAGCCCTGCACTCGGAGTAAGCCGGCCGGAGCCACAAGACCATCGCGGCTCCGGCCCGCCATCTCATGCCGTGGCGATCCACCAGCGTTCGGCCATTTTCAGTCCATCGTTCTCCCAGTTGGGCGCCACATCACCGTGTGCGAGCTTTTTGGATTGCGCGCTGACGAAATTGTTGAAGACCAGCACGATGCTGCCGCCGTCATCGTGGGTTAACTGCTGCATCTCGGCATACATCGCCGCTCGCTTGGCCTCGTCCGTCTCGGCGCGCGCCTGGACAAGCAATTCGTTGAAGTGGGGATTTTTCCAGAAAGACTCATTCCAACTGGAGTCGGCGGCGAAGGCTTGCGTGAACATCCAGTCGGCCGTGGCCCGACCGCTCCAATAGGAAGCGCACCAGGGTTTCTTCAGCCAGACATTGTCCCAATAAGCGTCCTCGGCCTCACGCACGACATTTACGTCGATGCCGCATTGGGCCGCCGTTTCGCGAATGAGCGAAGCCGCGTCCACGGCGCCGGCAAAAGCGGCATCGGCGACCGAGAGATCCACTTTCAGGTTCTCCATTCCGGCCTTTTTCAGGTAGTGCTTGGCTTTTTCCGGATCGAAGCTGTGTCGCGGTTCTGGATCCTTGGCGAATTTGATGGCCGGCGCGATCGGGTTGTCGTTGGCCACAGTGGCGTGGCCAAGAAAGATCTTGTCGACGATTTCTTGGCGATTGATCGCCCATTTCAATGCCATTCGCACGTCTGGATTATCAAACGGCGCCATCGTGACATTCATCGGCAAGGTATAGTGCCCGTAGCCAGTGACTTCGACGATTTCCACCTTGGGATTGCGTTTCAACATGCCGAGGGTCTTCAGGTCGGCGCGGCCGATATAGTCCACCTCCCCCGTGGACAGCGCCGCCATGCGGGCGGCAAGATCCGTGATGGCGATGAACTCCACCTCGTCGAGGTAGGGCTTGCCATTCTTGAAGTAGTTTGGATTGCGCTTGAGTTTGGCCGAAACACCGGGCTGGAAATTCTCGAGGACGAAAGCACCGGTGCGAACGCCTGAAGCCCAATCCGCCTTGCCGTCCTTGGCCGGCATGATGACCAGATGGTAGTCACTCATGATGTAAGGGAAATCGGCGTTGCCGTCCTTGAGCGTGAAGACCACCGTTTCCGGGCCGTCCGCCTTGACGTCGGCGACGGAGTCCAACAGCGATTTCGCCGCCGATTTGGTGTCCTTGCCCATGTGATATTGCAAGGAAGTCACGACGTCATCCGCCGTCACGGTCTTGCCGTTATGAAAGGTTGCGCCTTTGCGCAGCTTGAAGGCCCAGGTTTTGGCCCCATCCGAAGTTTCAAAGCTCTCGGCGAGGTCCGGTTGGACATTGCCTTTGGCGTCGACCTCAGTGAGGCTGTTGGACAGCGAGCCCGAAAATGCGGTTTGTGTGAACGTGTCGGGGTAGCCGGCCGGATCGATCGAATCCGTCGTCGCGCCATGAGCCATGCCGAGCTTGGCGAAGCCGCCCTGCATCGGTTCGGCCCGCGCCGTGCTCACGAACAGCCGGTCGGCGGCGGCAACGGTCAGGCCCGCGGCCAGCCGCTCCGGCACGCCGGTCCTGATCGCCAGGCGACCATCCATGCGGCCGGGGTTCGGCGCCCGCAGCTGGCGTTCGAGCTCTGATGCGACGACTTCGCCATGCATCATGCCGGCCAGCGCCAGCGGCACCAGGCGGCGCGGCCCGAGCAGGATTCTTGGGTTGAGCGCGCCATCCTCCAGCGCCACTTCGGAATCGCCG
>NZ_RZRT01000065.1:0-28845 GCF_003998295.1 Mesorhizobium sp. M7A.F.Ca.US.011.01.1.1 | reverse complement strand
GCGCAGCGAGCGCGCTTGAAATGATCGCCTGCGTGATGGCAATCCAAGAGGACGTCGTGCCGCCGACCGCCAACTATCGCGAGCCAGATCCCGCTTGCGACCTCGACATCACACCCAATGTGCCGCGCGAGCGCAAGGTGCGCGTCGCCATGAGCAACGCCTTCGCCATGGGCGGTACGAACGCAGTTCTGGCATTCAGGCAGGTGTAGAAGCCATGCAAGACGCCTCATTCGAGGTCACCTGTCGTATCTAGCTGCTTGAGGGGCGGGGCATTGTGATACAGGGAGGGCTGTGGGGTCCCTCCTTCTCGGCCTCGACGATGTGGGAGGAGCCTGTGCGGCGAAACGGGCTAGACGCCCCCAGGCCCAGAACTTGGGCGAAACCAACTCCCACCAAAGCACAGCCGCTTTAGTAGCCGAACAATGAAGCCTCGCTCGACGAGCCGCCGCCTCTACTGTCAGCGGCATCACGCGGTTGAAGCGAACAGCGCAGCGGCTACTGTTTCCCGCACAACTCGGACGGCAATTGGGACAAGTCCGCACATGTCGTCACGTAAGCTGAACGCCGCAGGTACAGCCAAATTGGGGGCGGGGCGTTTCTGCCGTTTTGATAGAATTCTATCAAACTGACAATTTTCCTTGCACGAATGCAAGGAGAGCTCGATTGACTCCCCTCCTTTCTTGTCAAGGATGGGTTTGCAGGCTGCGGTGCGGCAGAAGCCGGACAGAACGGCGACCGGTCGAGTAAAGGCCTGCGCAAACAAGCGCGCATATTGCGGGCGCCCGCACGGAGGAGAAGACGCTCGTCCTGGTGAAAGACAACGATGCTCAGGCGCCATTGCCATTTGCCGAGGGGGTCCGCGCGCCGGAAATTTCGAAGCAACAAAGGTGAGATCGAGAATGATGATGGCGAAATACAACACAGCTCACCGTCCAGTGCAGTTCTACCGGCGGGTGGCGGAGTGGGATGGGCTGCCAAATGGAACGTAAAAAGATCAGCAAGGAGATGCTTGGCGATAGTCAGGCGCTGCGCAAGCTGCGTGAGCACCTTGTCAAGGTGGCCAAGGCGAAGACTACGGTCCTGTTGCGAGGTGAATCCGGAACCGGCAAGGAGCTGGTTGCCAAAGCCATTCACGAGCTCTCGCCTCGCGCCAAGCAGCCCTTCATCAAGGTCAATTGCGCGGCGCTCACCGAGACGCTTCTGGAATCTGACTTGTTCGGTCATGAGAAGGGTGCCTTCACCGACGCGAGCAGTTTGCGCAAGGGGCGCTTTGAGGCTGCCGACAAAGGCACATTGTTTCTGGACGAGATTGGCGAAATATCAGGTTCGTTCCAGGCTAAGCTGCTGCGTGTCCTGCAGGAGCAGGAGTTTGAGCGCGTCGGCAGCAACCACACCATTAAAGTTGATGTTCGCGTGATTGCCGCAACGAACAGGGACTTGGAAACGGCAGTTCAACGCAAGGAGTTCCGGCAAGACCTCTATTATCGCATCAACGTCGTCACTTTACGCGTGCCGGCATTGCGCGAAAGGCGAGGTGATATTCCGCTCTTGGCCGCTCAGTTTCTCAAGAATTTCAATACTGAGAATGATCACACGCTGACCTTCGCTCCCGAAGCGATTGAGGTGCTAATGAACTGCGAATTTCCAGGTAACATCCGAGAGCTCGAAAACTGCGTTCAACGGACGGCAGTTCTGGCGACGGGTCCATCAATCCTCAGAACTGACTTTGCCTGTTACGCGGATCAGTGCTTGGCCGCGGCGCTGTGGAAGAACGGACAGCCGACGTCAGAGAAGTCGACTACGATCGAGCCTTCCGCCGCCTGTGCCGCCCCGCCCGTCGGCGACGGGCAAGCGCCGATAGGCCCTGCCACGACTCGTGGTAGGGTGCCCGATGCCGATACGGTCATTGCTGCCATGGAAAAGTGTGGCTGGGTGCAGGCAAAGGCGGCGCGCCTGCTCGGTTTGACCCCGCGCCAGATCGGCTACGTGCTGAGAAAACGCGGTATCGAGATCAAGCGTCTCTGAAACAACCCGCCGAGCAAGAGCTGGAGCAGGTCAAGCATTGGTGCTCTGGCGCCGAGCCCATCGGCCAGGCTTACGAAGTGGGTGTGAACAGCGCTGCCAAGATTCCGGCCGTGTGCTTTCTACCACCAGTCGTACTGGGGCTCTGCGACTGACAAACTAAAAAGGAGTAATCCTCTGGCGGGACCTGGTCGATACATTAGCTGATGGCTTACCGCTCGATATCACGCAATCTGAGATGGGCATGAAAGTGAGTTCGACCGCTGGACAGTTGCCGACTTCGTCAGGTATTGGCCCCTGCGACCGGTTGATCTCCGATATCCAAATTCTTGGAAGTTGGTCGAGACGAAACTGTCGCCCCGGCTCGTGACCGACCGCGCGCCCGGCAAGATCGAGTTACAAAGTTGCCGAGGCAGTTTGATGTGCGTTCCTGCATCACTGTACGGGACACGACCTGACGGGAGACTATGATGCGTAGCCAAAAAGAAAAGATGCTCGCAGGCGAGTTTTACAATGCGGCGGATCCGGAGATCCAAGCTGACCTGTTGGCAACCGGGGCTTGGCTCAAGCGGTACAATGATACGCTGGGGCAGACCACGGGGCATTGGCATGAGCTTTTGTCCGAGCGGCTGGGAGAGGTTGGGCGCGGAACGGTCATCCGTCCGCCCTTTTTTTGCGACTACGGATTCAATATCCGCATTGGAGCCAATGCCTACATCAACTTCAACTGCGTTATTCTTGACGTGGTAGAGGTCAAAATCGGGCAAGGAACGGCAATTGGGCCTGCTGTGCAGATTTATACCGCCGATCATCCACATGATGCCGAGCAGCGGCAGGCCGGCCTGCAGGTCGGGCGTCCTGTTCACATTGGCAGCCGTGTCTGGATCGGCGGTGGAGCAATCATTCTGCCTGGCGTCACGATTGGTGATAATGCAGTGGTAGGCGCTGGCTGCGTGGTCACACGAGATGTTCCCGCCGGGGCAAAGGTAGTGGGAATTCCTGCTCGCGTGGCCGACCCACATAAACAGGCATAATCAACCTCGTTGACCCTGGAGGTGCATGCGAACTGTCGAAACTGTGCCGAATTTTTGTCGAAGCCATTGAGCGCTGCATATGTTGTCGCGACTCGGGCGCTTCAGTTCTTTTGCCACGGGGGTCACAAGATCATGTGCGTAATGCCGCCGCAACGTGCTCACGTCCCGCAGCAGCGGACCCTTTCACATGGCCCAACGAATTCAGAGCCTACGTTGTGCTGCCACTAGCATTACTGCTCACGAATGTATTCCCAACTGAGTTTTCGCCCTTGGAGGCAAGCAGCGACTCACCAGCAATCGCCGGCCATTAATCCTGGCTAGCATCGACCCCGACGAGGCGAGCCGCGGCGTTGCGGATCGGCATGTCGATGACCGTGATTGCGCCTTCGGCAAGGAAACGACGTTCGTTTCTGGTCAGCGTAGCCGAATCGATCACCGCAAAATGTGGGCCAGTGGAGCGCTTCATCAGCTGTCTGGCATATGTGCGCAGCATCTGATCGTTGAAGCGGCAGCCCACGAAGAAAAAACCCCGGTTGACGCGCCGTTGCTTCACCGCGTCCGGGATCGGCGTCTGGATATCAATTTCGGTTAGGACTTCGACGTAATCGGAATCAGCCACGAGGAAGTTTGCCGCCGGCCTGACGCTGCCGTGCGGCGCATAGAGCACCGTCCTAGCCACTTGTTCGGCCTCGAGTTCTGTTCCTGACAAATCGTAAGTTCTCGTCCAGATGTTACCGATTCCGGTCGCGCGCGTCGTTCCTTGTATCTCGACAACGTCTGTTTGGCCGGCCTCTGCAAGGGCTGCTCGCATGGCGCCATCGTACCAGCTGTCGATGATGACAGACAGTTGAAGGGTTGCGAGCCAGGCGTGAAGAACGGTCGGCTCGGCGGGGGCTGCGAATATCTCCGCCATCCACGCTTGGAGAGTCCGACGATGTCGGCGCTGCTCGATAAACTGCGCGACCGACCACATATTGGTGCGAATCCTGGAAGGGGCAGGCGCCCGCTTGTTGAGGGCCGCGGCGACATCTTCAGGGGTGCAAGGTACAGGGGATTCCGGTGGGTTAAGCTGCAGAAGACCAGGACCGAGATAGGGGATCACTCGATCGGCCTTGAGAGCGCCGTTCAGCAGGTCAATCAGTTTTTTGGCAAAACTGCCCCGGACGACGACGAGATGGTCCCAGCTCAGCATCGTGTTCATACGCGTTTCCTCTCCGCCACTGAACCCACCGGCATCAGGCCCCGTCGGAAATCTTCATCGCCTCGACGGTGATCGGCAAACGCGTGTCGCGCGGAAGGTCGGGCAGCATGAGCCGCCAACCGTTCCTGAGCGTCACGGTCCCGCCCCATAAGTCAGCGTTCTCAATCTCGGTGATCGGCTCTTCGAGATCCTTCTTGGGGACATAAGCCGACAAGCCAGTAGCGGTCCTGCGAATCATTACTTTCATCCGGCTGTTCCCCCGTTGGAAATGCCTTCAGCTCCGCAGGGAACCTCGACTTTGTCGAGGCTAATGAGTTCGCGCGCTCGCATGCCGACGACCGTGCCACGATCGATCCATTCGACCGCATAGATGAAGAATTGCTGGAGAAAGGTTCCAATGTCGCGCACGTAGCCTTCGTCGCCCTTCCGCACGAGGTTTTCGCCGATCTCCTTGCCGGGATAGGTGCCGTCGTTTTTTATGTGGCGTATCGCACGGACCCGCTCACCCTGCATGAACCGTGGCGGTCTGCCGATTTCGACCTCCTGTTCGCGTCTGGACCACATGCTGTCCATTCCTTTCTCGAGGCTTTTGTTGTGGTCGCGGGTTGCAGGCGTCGTCGTGCGGCGAACCCGACCGTTTCGGTAGGAATCAAGCGGGAACGCAGGTTTTCGGTACCGGACAGACCGACACGCATTGCTGCGTATCGAAGGCCTCCTTGCATTCGGTGCACTTGTTTGGATCGATCACATAGGCGTCGCCCTTGAACTTGATCGCTTCCGAAGGACATTCGAACTCGCAGGCCCCGCATTGGGTACATTGGGATGCGATGATCTTTAAAGCCATTCTAACTCCTGGTTATCGGACGAGACGGCTCAGGCCGTCGCCGCTAGTGGTCTGATCCCAAACTCTGCCGCGTAAAGTGCGCTGACTGCGGTCTCGATGTAGTCATGGCCATAGGCGTCGGTTACGCGCAGTCCAACTCGCGAGAGTTGTTCCTTCGGGCGATTTCCGATCTTGGCGCATAGCACTATGTGTATGCCTTCGAGCGCTGCGATGACGCCCTCGAGGATGGCGTCTTCGCCCCCGCCTCCGAGGCAATACCGCTCGACCTTCCGATGCCCGACCAAGCTGATCCCTCTAGGCGAGACTTCATAAACCTGGAATTCCTTCGCGTGGCCGAAGTGTTCGTTGACCCGTCCACCTCCCTTAGTGGCCACCGCAACCAGAAGCGACTTTTCGGAGTCTGTTGCCTTGACCATACCGATGGCCTCGCTCCTCGCCGCCTCATGATCACGGCGCTCGTGTGCGACCACCTGCCGATAGGCCTGACGCTTGCCAGCATCGTAGGCGACATCGTCGGGAATACCGTCCAGCGTGAATTCCTGGCCACGATCTTCACCGAGCAGGCCGACAGCATCTGCCCGGCACTGCCGGCAGTGGCGCATCAACTTGGCGCCACCTTCAAGTCGATCCTGAAGAGCCATCATCTCCGTTGCCGTTGGGCCGCGCTGCCCGATGAGTCCGTAGTGGGTACCGTGCGCCGGGTCCGAAATCAGAGGCATCACGTTGTGCAGAAACGCGCCCCGCTCCCTGACCATTTTGTTCACCTCAAACAGGTGCTGGTCGTTCACTCCAGGAATCATCACCGAGTTGATTTTGGTGAGGATGCCGCGCGCGCTCAGCATCTCCAGGCCCAGCATCTGCCGCGCGTGCAAGATTCGAGCGGCTTCGATGCCGAAGTAGCGGCGATTTTCATAAAAGATCCATGGATAGATCTTCGCGCCGACTTCCGGGTCGACCATGTTGATGGTGATCGTCACGTGATCAACATTCATTTCGGCAAGCTCGGCGACATGGTCCGGCAGCACGAGCCCATTAGTGGAGACGCACAGCTTTATGTCGGGGATTTCCCTGATGACGCGGTCGAACGTTGCCTTCGTTTTCTCCCAATCGTAACAGGCATCCCCCGGCCCAGCGATGCCAAGAACCGAAAGCTGCGGAACTTTGTTGGCAACGGCGATGACCTTGCGTAGCGCTTGGTCGGGCGTCAACTTCTCAGACACAACACCAGGCCGGCTCTCGTTGGCGCAATCGTATTTGCGATTGCAATAGTTGCACTGGACATTGCAAGCCGGCGCGACCGCCACATGCATACGCGCGAAATAATGATGCGCTTCCTCCGAAAAGCAGGGGTGATCCTTGATCCTTTCCCAAATAGCCGGATCCTCTTCGCCCGGGCTGGTCGGCGACGAGCCGTAGGAAGACGATGCGCAGCCACCGGATTTCGCGGCTGCCAGAAGACCCTCGGATGTCGTGCTAGTCGGCCCCTCAATCGAAACTGTCGGTGAGGACATCAAACGGCTCCGTTGCTGGTAACGTCGCGGTTCAAGGTGCAAGAGCCATACCAACTGAAAAAAGCGGCTTCAGTTCACTATTCGGGTCGATATCGCATTGTGTCAGGCCGGCGCGACACAATTTTGTCCTGCTTGCGACAGTGCAAGTCCAAATCCGTTCAGAAGCACGAAGCACTCCTTGTCGCGCACAGGGCGCGCAAGACCACTGGCCTGACGATTGGCTCATCAGGCTCTTAGAAGTTCCTTCACCTCGATACTATGCCGGCGTATCGCCTAGCCGACTTGTCGCAGCTTGAGGCCGAGAATTCGAGCCGCATTAGCCTGAACCCAGCCGGCCTTCTCCATTGTGTCGATCAGCCGTCACGCTTCGTCCGCCGCGGTCCCAGCCCCCGTCCGGCCGTATCGTTAGAATCGCAAGTGGCCATCTCGTGTTCAGGCGGGCGCCGATGCGCCGAACCGGCATCGTGCTGGCCCGTGAGAGCTCGTCGATGACATTGCCACGTTCCGAAAGATTGGTTCCTTCCAGAGGAGAACGCCAAGCACGCAGTTCTCCGGCTCGCGGACGTTGCCGGGGAAATAGCATTGCGAGATCAGCTCAACTGCCGACGGCGCAAAGCCATGGTTCTCCATATTTCAAGGGTAAGCGCTGTGTCCTTCCAGGAGGACCCGCGATCTGTGGGCCTGCCGATTCTGAGGTGGATCGGAGATCGGCTTGTGTCTGAACTTGAACTTACGATTGACCCTGAGCGGCAGCCTCGGCGTTTTCGAGGGTGATCAACGGCGCTGTTGGTCGGCGGCATTGGTCGATGGACGACAAGGCACGGAGTCATCTCCGAGACCCTGGAGCCGACGCGGTGATCTCGGAGGTTGCCCGGCGCTACGGGCTGCGGCCGCGGCGGAACGCTCGCAAGCTTGCGACGTCGGCAGGACAGGCCACTCCCGCCTAGTGGTTTCGGTGGCGCCACCGGAACGACCCGTTGGGCCTACATCCTTGCACCAGAGCTCAAGGCCACGGCCTGAGAATCGGCCGCCGCTCCCCCTACTTGGTTCCTCAGCCGACAGCGCTAAGAAGGAGAGCAACTTCCGTCGGCGCGAGGATCATTGCGTCGTGGCCAGTGGCGAGTTCCTGCCACGCCCAGCCATCCTGCTTCGCGACCCATTCTCGCGCTCCCGCCATCGGCGGGTGGAGTGGATTAGTGCAGACGACATAGGTTCGGGGTCTGCCGTTGCCGAGCGGGTGCTCGAGCTTAAGTCCGCTTTCGTAGGTGCCTGCCGGATGCGGTGTTATCCGGCGCCGCACCCAGTCCGTGAGCGAGTGTCCCTCGGGAGTGCCGAATGCTGTTGGCGGCGGAGTCGGCATGAAGATACCCCGTCCTTCCTCCGCAACCAATTTTCGACGGGCGGCGACGATGTCGGGGGGCATGGTGCTGAATACACTTTGACCGCTCTCGACGATGGCGCCGTCGAGATAAACGAGATGGCTGATATGGTCGGGTATCCGGTCGGCGGCGCCGGTGATGCTGATGCCGCCTAGACTGTGACCGACAAGGATCACATCGCTCAGCTCTTCCGTTACAATGTGGTTGACGATGTCGGTCACGAATGTGTCGGGCGTGATGTCCTTGCACAGCAAACGTGCGCGTTCGCCGACACCTGTCTGGGTAGGCGTGGTCACGTGGCATCCCATCTTGCGAAGATTGGCGGCGACGTCCCGCCAACACCATCCGCCATGCCAGGCACCATGCACTAGCACATACGTCTTTATCATGGATTGTGCCGTTCCATTTGCTCACCGGCCGTTGTGGCTGCCATCCGGCACGATGGCCGGACATTGTCCAAAGGGGCTCGACCACGTTACCGGTGGTAAGTCCGGCACAGGCGCCCCGTGGCCTGAGGATACCCCTACCAAGTCGAGGAAACTTGAATTGCGAAACCCAATATTCACTAGCTCTTTGCAAGTGGATGGAGAGGCTCATGGTGTGCCGCAGTTGCTCGCTGCCGGCATGCTCTTGGCACCGGCTGATCATCCGAACTTGAACAGGACACCAAAGCCGCCGCGCGGATAGTTCCACTCGATGTCGCCGCCTTTCTCGCACAATATCCGGCAGGTGCCGCATTCCATGCAGCCGTCGGCGGTGATCTCGACTTGACCCTTGTCATTCAACTCATAGCATTTCGCCGGACAGACGTAGGTCAACGCAAGCAAGTTCGCGCTTGGCTTGTCGTGCGGTCGCACTATGATATGGGGGCGGCCGGAATCGACCAGATAGCGGTTCTGGTAAAGTTTGTCCTCGACACGAACCTTCGTCACTGCGATCGTCATCTTGTACCCTCTTCAGCGCCATGCCAATGCCAGGCGGACCGCGTCGCTGACCAACCCCCAGCGCGAGCGCGCGTTGATGAAGGCGGCCGTGGTGTTCTTTTCCTTCTCGATCTTCGGCGTGCCGTCGACACGCATGAAGGTCTGAGCGGCATGCGACATCAACCGCGGATAGCTGTCAAAAAAGTTGCTGGAATTGGTGTGGAGTAAGGCTGGCATGTCCTTGTATTTCTTAAGATCCTTGATCACAAAGGAGTCATCCAGCATCGTCTTGTAGAGCGCAAGGTTCGCTTTGGTCATAGGACCGTTGCGGCTTTTGACTTTGATGATCGCCTCAGCCGCGACACGACCCGAGGTCATGGCAAGGTTCGAACCCTCACGGTGAATGGCATTGTTCAGTTGCGCTGCGTCGCCGACGATGACCCAACCGTCGCCGAATAGCTGCGGAATGGCCCTGTAACCACCTTCGGGGATAAGATGGGCGGCATATTCTTTCACCTCCGAGCCAGCGATCAGCGGCCGGATCGAAGGATGGTTTTTCATCGCATCCAGGAGGGCGGACGGGCTCTCCATCGTCGCGGCGAAATCCGAGACCAGGCAGCCGATGCCGAGTGAAATCGACTCCTTATTGGTGTAAAGGAAGCCGAGCCCGGCCATGCTGCGAGAGATCGTGCCCACGGCCTCGATTACGCAGCCTTCATCGCCCTTCACCCCGAACCGCTGGCCAATGACCTCTTCGGGCAAGAAATGCATTTCCTTGACGGCAATCGCCACGGTCTCCGGCTTCGGCATCTCGCGCAGGCCTGCGCGAGTGCCAAGCAATCCCGACACCCCTTCTGCGAGAACGACCACATTCGCGAAGACCACTCCGCCAGCCCGGTCTGTGCGGACGCCGATCACCTTGCCATTGCCATCACGGACGAGTTCCGTCGCGGTCGTCTCACACAGGACCGTCGCGCCAGCCTCGCGCACCTTGCGGGAAAACCATTTGTCGAACTGGGCGCGGATGATCGTGTAGCGGTTGGGTTTCGCCTCATTGAAGTCGTCCGACCGGTAATGAATTCCGGTGTGAGACGTGTCGTCCATCACCCAAAGTCGCTGTTCGACCAGGTGCCGCTCGAGGGGCGCATCATCCCGGAAGTCCGGGATGATCTTCTCCAGCATGTTCGCGTACATTATGGCACCCTGGACGTTCTTAGAGCCCGGATATTCCCCGCGCTCCAACTGCAGGACCTTCAGCCCCTGGCTTGCCAAAGTGTAAGCAGCTGCGTTTCCAGACATGCCGGCTCCGACCACAATGGCATCGAATTGTTCAATCATGTCCTCTCCCTCAACTCGCAAGCTTGTCTCGACTGTGCGGCGACAGCCGCCGGGTGAAGGCTTCCGTCAGTGCGGGCAGGAAGCGGATTGCATCCGTGACGATCCCGAGGTGGGCGAACTCGAAAATCGGCGCGTTCGGATCGGTGTTGATCGCGACGATGAGATCGGCCCCCTCGACCCCAACTCGGTGCTGGATGGCGCCGGAAATTCCGGCCGCGATGTAAAGCTTCGGTCGAATGGTCTTGCCAGTTTGTCCAATCTGTCGATCAGCCGGCATCCAGCCCTTCTGGACCAAGGGGCGCGAACAGCCATGCTCGGCGCCGATCGCTCGGGCAAGATTCTTCACAAGCTGAAGGTTCTCCGCCGCTCCGAGACCGAGGCCTCCCGCAACCACGACATCCGCATAGGCAAGATTTGCCATTGCCGACTGGTTATCCGGTAGGAAGCCGAGGACTTTGGTGACGATATCGTCCTCAACGAGCGACAGCTTGTGCCGCATGACACGCCCGACCGGCTTATCCACCCGTTGCGGCATAGGCATGACCCTTGGTCGCACCGTCGCCATTTGCGGCCGGTAATTTAGTGTATAGATCGTACACAACAATGAGCCACCAAAAGTCGGACGGGTCGCGGCGAGTGAACCGTCGGAATCTACATCAAGTTCGGTGCAGTCGGCCGTGAGCCCCGTCTGCAGGGTCGTCGCTACCGAGCCTGCAAGATCCCTGCCCAGTGTGGTCGCGCCGAGAAGGAGGATTTCGGGTTTATGGGTATTGACCAGATCCGTGAGCGCCTTGGCGAACGGCTCGTTCCGGTAGTCGGCGAGCGGCGGCGCATCGACGATGTAGACAAGATCCGCCCCGTAAGCGAAGGCCTCGGCAACAGCGTCCTCGACCATCTCGCCCGGCGGTCCCAGCACGACGCCCGCGAGCTGGACTTCAAGCTTGTCGGCTAATTTGCGGCCTTCGCCCAGCAGTTCGAATGATACAGGATGCACATTGCCGCGTTCGAGCTCGAGGAAGACCCACACGTGCCGGTAGTCTTTGAAACGGTCGGGAAGTTCTTTCTTTACACCGGCACGGCCGGGGGCAATGCGAGGGGTAGTTTGGCTTGCGGTCGACATTTTCTGCTCCTGGCCGTCACGTGCCGCTGTTGAAGGCCAGCTCATGTTCCAGCGCCGGCCGGCGGGTTAAGATATCGGCGATGAGTTCATCGGCTATGTCCTGCAAGCCCCTTTCCGCGGTGTCGATCTGCGCCGCCCTTTCTGCCCGTGCGGTGGGGGCGAAAACACGCTTGACGACTGTAGGCGAGCCACGCAGACCGCACCGGGTGAGATCGTCAATGCCGGCGTCGGCTGCAGTCCACTTCACGACTTGGCTGCGCGCCGCGCACAGAGCCTGCTGGAGCGAGCCCCGGCGGATTTCGTTGGTGTCTTCCAGCATGGTAATGAGGCAAGGGAGTCTGCTCTTCAGCAACTGGGTGCCGCCTTCGGCGCGACGAGCGACTTCGATCTCTCGCGTATCGAGATCGATGGAGGCAATCTTCGCGACATAGGTAAGTTGCGATAAATCTAGGCGCTTGGCTATGCCCGGTCCGACCTGGGCGGTATCGCCGTCAATCGTCTGCTTGCCGGTGAAGACGATGTCCGGCCTGCCGAAAGTCTCCCCAATTTTTGCGATTGCTTGCGAAAGAGCAAAGGAAGTCGCCAGCGTATCGGATCCGGCAAAATAGCGGTCCGTCAAGAGAACTGCTCGGTCAGCACCGTAACCGAGCGCCTTTCGCAGCGAGTCCTCCGCCATGGGCGGACCCATTGTGAGCACAGTAACCTCGCCACCATGAACGTCGCGCAGTTTGAGCGCTTCTTCGAGGGCGAACAGGTCGTAAGGATTGATGATGGTCGGAACACCCTGACGCATGATCGTGTTCGTCACCGGGTGCACGCGGATCTGTGCCGAATCCGGCACCTGCTTGATGCAGACTACGATATGCATTGGCGGTTTCTCTAAGCTCCCAGTCCGGATTCGTGCTTGGCGGTTCACCTCATTGCCTGCATCGTTCATGCCAAGTCGTCTTCCTGCCTCTATTCCAGAAGGTGGCTTCGTTTGCTTCCGAGGAGGCGTCATGAGGACTGGATTTGTCGACTTCTCGACATTGTCGCGTCGCAGCCGTGTCGGGCTCATTACTTTCCGAACCGCTTCAGTGCAGAGTCGAGCGGGACGAAGGCGCGGCCAGGTGCGGGACATATGTTTGGATCGTGGTCCCTTAGCACCTTGAACACACGTTGCGTGAGCGGCGAGGAAGTCGCGAAATCTTCGTAGGCGCGTTCCAGCTTGGCGCGCACCCGCGCGGCGATTACCTGGTTAGGCAGACCGGAGAAATCTTCTTCGGCAAGGTATTGGCCCACGCGCTTCATGATATGGAGCCGCGAGACATTCATCACTTTCGGGTCGTAGGAGACGTCAAGGCAGGCGAAGAAGTCCTCCGCGGCCGACAGGCCCTTCAGTCGCGCTAGGATATCGGTGCGATCGATCGGGCGGCTATCAGCGGAGCAGTTCATTGTATTCTCCCGGCGCGAAATTGTGGTGTCGATGCATTGGTGACATTGCTGACGGCGTGCCGACCTCTGGCACGGCGGCTGGGCAAGAGACTTGGCGATCTCAAGCTTTTCTGAAGTGGTGAAGGCGACCCCGAGTTTAACTGCTCTCCTTGCGCAGGGTCGTCACGTTGAGGAAGACCTCACGGCTCGTCGGCTATTGTGCCGCTCGGACCCGGGCCGGAATGAAGCTGTTCTGCACCTCGCCCGCACAGTCCAGCACTGGGAACGGCCCGTAGCTTCTCGGTGATCGCAGGCAGGACCTCAAGCACGCGGTCTACGTCATCTTCGCCGTTGTCACGCGACAAGGAGAAGCGGACTGCCCCACATGCCGCGTTCATAGCGATCAGAACATGGCTCGGTTCCAGTGAGCCAGAGGCACAGGCGGACCCGGCGGAACAGGCGATTCCCAGCCGGCTCAGGACAATTGGAATTGCATCGCCTTCGATACCTTCGAATCCAATGTTTGCAGTGTTTGGCAATCGCTCTTGCGGATCGCCGTTGATGGATGTGTTTGGGATGCGCTGGATGATCCCGTTCTCAAGGCGGTCGCGCAACCATTTTATTCGTTTTGTCTCGTCCATGAATTTCAAGGCGAGTTCGGCCGCCATGCCCAGTCCGACTATGCCGGGTGTGTTTTCAGTGCCTGCACGCCGGTCGCGCTCTTGGTGCCCACCCTTGATCATGGAGGAGAAGCGCACGCCACGTCTTACATAAAGCGCGCCTATCCCCTTTGGACCATGCAGCTTGTGGGCGGAGAGCGACAGCATGTCGATCGCGGTCGATTTCAGCTCAATCGGAAGCCTTCCGACCGCCTGCACTGCATCAGTGTGGAAAAGCGCGCCGACTTCCCTGGCTAGATCGGCAAGCTTAACCACGGGAAAGATCGTACCGGTCTCATTGTTCGCCCACATTATCGAGACGATTGCCACTTGTGGGGTGAGGGCGGTTCTGTAGGCGTCCAGGTCGAGCCGGCCGTAGTGATCGACTGGGATAATGTGCACCTTGACGCCGCGCGTCTTCTCAAGGTGCGCGCACAACTTCAGAACGGCCGGATGTTCAACCGCGGAAGTCACTATTTCCGTTCGGTCGGGCATCACCTCCAGCGCCGAAAGGATGGCTGTACTGTCGCTTTCAGTCCCGCCCGAGGTGAAGATGATCTCGTCCTCGAATCCCGCGCCGATGAGGGCTTGCAACTGTTGCCTCGCCTTTCTCACGGCTTCAGCAACCGATGCGCCATAGGCGTGCATGGACGAATGATTGCCAAATTGCTCCGTAAAGAAAGGCAACATCGCTCCAACGACTGCAGGATCAACCCGCGTCGTTGCGTTGTTGTCGAGATAGACAGGGTTCATGGGAGTGATCCTTCAACTGCTGAAATGATTCAAGGGTAGTCGGGCCATTGAACCTCTGGCGCATATCGTATCTGGTAAGGTGGGCGGCCGGGGGAGCGATGGCTTGGCTGACCGGTCGCTGTCGACATTGCCCTTTGGTGGCGGCATCCGCCGGGAATTCAGCTGTTTCGGGCAATTTTGTTTGCTTGCCCACGGCAACGATCGATGATCGCGATTTGGTGCATCACCGAACGCAATTGTTCCGGGCCGACAGTGCGTGTCGGCCGGTTCCAGAGCGCCGGCGGTTACCGGTTCGACGCAGTATTCCTTGGCGTCGCTATAGTCGAACATAGCCTGTTCCCTCGCAATCATTTGCAGGACTTGCCGCAGCCGCACGTCTCACGCGCATTGGGGTTATCGAAAACAAAGCCGGATGTTTCGAGCCCAGTGACGAAGTCCACGGTCATGCCGGCGGCATGGGGTTGGGAGCCTCTATCCATGAACACCTTGAGCCCATCTCGCTCGATGATCGCATCGCCCTCACGTGAGACGCTCTCCAGGCCCATTGAGTATTGGAAGCCGGCGCAGCCGCCGGCATGGACCATGATGCGAAATCCTTCCGCCGGCTCGCTGGCGCGGTAAAGAGCGGCCTTGATGGCGGCAACAGCGTTGTCGGTGAGCGTAATCATGGCTCGATTTCTCCTCGGTCCGGCGTTTTCGTGGATCATCTCGCATGGACCGTGCCAAAGGGAAGACGTGTCAAAAACCGTAGGACATCCCGACGTCTCTTATGCTCGATTGCTGGGGAGACGTCCGACAACCGACACTTACTGTCGGGTTTGTCGCGTCCGCGTCACAGGAAGGGCGCCTGAGTTCGCGATGCACTCACGCGTAAAGCAATGAACAGAGCCAAAGATGTTCAGAGCTTGCCGCGGAGCAACTGGCACGATTTTTGTGAAGCCTTCGTTGCGGCGGCAAAATTGCCGGCCGATTCACCTTTGGGTTGCCCTCGCAATCGAAGAACGAAGGAAAGCAATATGATCCATCAGACCCGCCTTGGTGGGAAAGCAGCACCGCCGGTGGTACCCGAATGCTCGATCGGCCGATTGGCGCCGACCACCCAACAATCGCTCGCTACCGGCGATTGGCCGCTGACCGCCCGGAGACAGGATTCGACTGGCATGTGCCTGACGATCGATCGCGTCCGCCGTGCACATCCCTGAGGCCCGTTTTTCGATCGATCGTCAAAAGAAGAACGGGGCAGGGGTAAAAACATGGATCAGCGCAAGAAGCGGTCGCCCAACGAAATCCGGCGTGCGTGGGAAGTCTGTCCGAACATTCCCGCGCGTGATTTCGCCGCCCAATTGGCCATTTCGGAAGCGGAACTGGTCGCGGCCCATTGCGGTTTCGGCGCGGCACGCATCGACCCGCGCGTCAATCACCTTCTGACGGGCCTCGAATTCGTGGGCGAAGTGACGGCGCTGACCCGCAATCAAGGTGCCGTGCACGAAAAGATTGGCGTCTTCAACAGAGTGATAACCGGCAACAATCACGCCATGGTCCTTGGTGACGAATTCGACCTTCGCGTCTTCCCGCAGGCTTGGAGGTATGGTTTCGCTGTTGAAAGGCGCCATCGCGGCGGAATCCAGCGCAGTTTGCAATTCTTCGACGCCGCCGGCGCAGCAGTGCATAAGGTGCATCTCAGGCCGGTCTCCAACCTTCATGCCTATCGAAAGCTGGTGGCCGAGCTCGTATCCGCCAACCAGGAGCCGACCATGTCGCTTAAGGCGAGAGTAGCCGACCTGGGCGCGAGGACTGCGGACTGGGCCGGCACGGTGGACGACCTACGCGAGTACTGGAGCCGGCTGACTGACGTCAACCTTCTAAAGACGCTCAAGCTCAGCCGCTGCCAGGCTTTGCGCATGGTCGGCCAGGATTACGCTTGGCTGCTCGACAATGCCGCAGTTGGCGCCGTGCTCCAGCGTGCGGCCGAAGACGAATTGCCGATCATGTGCTTCGTCGGCAACCGAGGTTCTATCCAGACCCATTCCGGCTTAATCAAGTCGGTCAAGCAGATCGGGCCGTGCATCCATGTGCTGGACGAAACGTTCCGGCTGCATCTCAGGACCCACCAAATCCGTGAGGTTTGGGCCGTGCGCAAGCCGACCAATGACAGTCACGTCACCTCGCTCGAAGCATATGGGTCCGACGGCAAGATCATCATCCAGTTGTTCGGTGCGCGCAAGGAAGGCGAACGCGAGCGCGACGACTGGCGGGTTCTGGCGGAAAACCTGCCTCGTTTCCCCGACAGCTACATGAGAAAAGACCGATCGTCGTCGGTGGGACGCCGGCGCCCATCTGCCTCCGCAGCCAGTAGCCGGGCATTGAAGCCGAGACCGGGGACACGATGACGCAATAAGCGCGCTGTATTATCGCAACGCGATGAGCAGGAAGCAATTTGGCGCTGCCCCATCGACCGCATGGTTACGACGAAGCCGCGGCCTTTGGGCCGAGCTCAGAGGTGACAATAGCGTGAACGCCGCCGACCGTCACTCCCCACCAGGCGGTCAGGTTTTGCGGTTCGGGCCGAGCAAAAATACTGTCAAGACAGCGAGGAACGTGGCAACCGCGCTGTAGACAAAGACACTGGCAATACCCGTGTGATCCACCAATAGGCCACCGCAAGTTGTGCCGGCTGCGATGGCCACTTGGAAGGTTATGACCATCAGTACACCAGCGCTCTCGGCCTGTTTCGGAGCGGCGCGTAGCACCATCCATGTCTGCAATCCGACCGGGACCGCGCCAAAAGCAAAGCCCCATACGGCAACTGCAATTGCCGAGGTCAAGGCCGATGCTCTCATGGTCAGGAGCGAGACAGCGGCTACGGCAATGAGCAGGGGCGGCAGGGCCGCGACCGCCTTGAGACTGTGTTTGGTGAGGAATGCGCCGGCTAAATTGCCGAAGACGCCGGCCGTGCCAAAAGCAAGGAACACGAGCGGGATTGACTTCTTGTCGAGCGCAGGAACGCTCTCGAGAAAGGCGCGGATGTAGGCGAAGCTGGCAAAATGGCCGGAAGCGACCAATAGCACGACTAGCACCGCAACCTTCATCGCCGGATTCTTCGCGACATCCAGCGGACTGCGGAATCTGCGCACTTCGATCGGAGGCAGTGGCGGAATGGTTACGAGTTGCACGAGCAGCGCAACGGCACTCACGATTGCGGCGACCTTGAACGAGGCTCGCCATCCCCAAATGTCACCGACATAAGCGCCGATTGGAGCCGCGCAGACGGAGGCGACAGAAACGCCGGTGAGGATGACCGACATGGCGCGCGGCATGAGGTGACTTGGAACCAGCCGCATCGCCAACGCTGCCGAAATTGACCAAAAACCACCAAGCGATATGCCAAGGACGACGCGTGCCGCCAGCAAAACCGGCAGCGACCCCGCAACCTCCGCCAGAACGTTCGACAGGATCAGCAGGAGCGTCATCGCCCAGATGACGACCCTGCGGTCCAGACGCTTTGTCACGATGGCGATTATCGGTGCCGAGATCGCCGCGACGATTGCGGCCGCTGTTAGCGCCTGTCCAGCCGTGCCCGTGGTGATACGGAGATCATGCGCGAGCGGTGTCAGAACGCTGGCGGGCAGAAACTCTGCCGTCACAAGCCCGAAGGTGCCGAAGGAAAGCGAAATGATGGCACCCCATGCAGGGCCAGAACGTTGATAGGGACTTTCTGGGTCAAGCCGATCTCGGTCGAACAAAGCCGCGTCCACTAAATCTGTCGCCGATTCGGTCATGAATGAGTTCTCCGGCTAGGAGCTGTTGCAGCAGGGGTGGCTACATCGCCGGGGATCAAAGCCGCGAGACCTTCCGGCGGCGGCCAGTCGGCATCAGTCGAGGCCTCGGAGCCCGACGCATCCGAGGCCTCATCGGAGGGCCGACGGACCCAACCGTCGACAATGCGGGAGAGTTCTCGGCGCGGTCGCATCGATCGCATTCGTCGAAGTGCGGTCTGTTCACTGCGAACCAAGCAAGCCGAACGCGGTGTCCTCGATCGAGGCCTTGATGGGGGGATGATCGACGATCTCTATATTGCTTTGAAGCAGGAAGTTCCGTCGCCATATGTGGTTATCCTGGCAGCCAGAATTGAGCGGTTGTCGCAAGCACCAAGGCGGTCGCAATGAGTGCAACGAGGCGGAAGTCTGATCGATGGCTGCGGTTCGATGGCCGCGCGATCGACAAAATTGAGGTGATGAGTTATCCCTTTTGAAGCCGTTGCTCCCAATTCTGGGATAAGGTAATTGCAGGCGGTCCCAGCAACGTCGGGCGGCCTTTTTGGTGATCGAATTCATGGGACGACACTCTCGGTCCGTGACGCATCTGCGAATGACTCCGCAAGTTCCGTGCCATCAACGACAAATCTGGCTCTGCTGAGCGGGTGGTGGAGGCACGAGCGTGGGCTATCCCAAGAGCTTGCCGCAAGGTTGTTCGAAGTTGAGGTGCCGGATAGACCGCAAATATGTCGGGCGGCCTGGGGTTGGCCAACACGAAGATGCGCAAGTTCAAAAGGACGAGCTGAACCCTTGCCGATATCCATCCGAGGCTGATCTGGAGAAGGTCAAGAACTGCGTCTTGAAGGCTTCCGCCGCACCGGCAAATGCTAAGCCAAGGTGCTGGGCAAGATGGACAGGGCCATCCAACCCGTCGACTGGACGCTCATTAATGGCGTCGGTGTGGCTCTGTAGCTGGCGAGAAAAACGCCCTGCTGAAAGACAAAAGCTCGTGTGGCCGGCTCTGAAGGACGGCCAATGAGGCATGCGAGGAGAGGCTATAGTCCATTCGTGTAGACTGATCTTGTCCTACGGAGGCGGCTAACCACCCCGCCAGACATCATCGAGGGGAGCGCCACTAGGCTCACCCCAAGTGTTGGTCGTTTCCACCTGGTGACCTCGGCCAAGTCACCAAGCCGCTTAGCGCAAGCTTTCGAACTGGATGCTCCCCGGGCACATGATCGGCTAGCGATCCCACCAGTTGAGTTGCTCCAAGTCGCTGTCTAGCATTCTACATTCTGTGTCCGACGCTGGACAAGAATGTTGCAATCCCGACCAGCAAGTCAGCGCAGGCGCCACCTGTTGCCCAGCAAACGGCAAGGATTATCGAAAGACGAATTCGGCACGGAGCTTGCACCGACGATTGCATGCAAATGCCGACAGCATCTCATGAACGGTCTCTCGATTCTGGCGCGGTTAAATCGCGGCCGGTTCCAGATCATGTCCCGCCCGAAATGGTGAGGGACTTCAACCTGTTTACGTCGCCCGGCATGTTGCCGACGGCTAACGGGGATCCGCATGCAGCGGTTGCTTGCGTTCATGCCGGGCCTCCGATCTTTTATTCAACCAGCAACACGCGCGACGGTCGGGGTACCTGGGTCATCACTCGCGCGAGCGACCAGCGCCGGGTGCTGCAGGACACCGAAACGTTTTCCAGCCATCGCAGCATCTTCGCCTCTGTGCTCGGCGAGAGCTGGCCGATGATCCCGCTTGAGCTCGATCCGCCATTCCACGGTGTTTTTCGCTCACTGCTCAATCCGCTGCTTTCGCCAAAGCGGGTAATGGCATTGGAGCCGGCTGTCCGGGAACGAGCGATCAAGCTGATCGACAGGATCGCCGCATCAGGCACGAGCTGCGACATCATGAAGGATTTTGCAGTTCCGTTCGCGGTCAATATCTTCCTTCGCTTTATTGGGCTTTCGGACAACGGACTAGAAACATTTGTCGGCTGGGCTAGAGATCTGCTCCACGGCGATAAGGAGCAACGACCACCCGCAGCCCGGACGATCGTGGCCTTCATCGACGAACTTGCCACCGAGCGCCGCAAGGAGCCGGTCGATGATTTCATGACCTTCATCGTGAAGGCAAAGGTCGAGGGTCGTCTGCTCAGTGACGAAGAAGTCCGTGGCATCGGCGTGCTTGTGTTCGTCGCGGGACTCGACACGGTCTCAGCAGCCATATGCTTCGACTTGGCCCATCTCGCGCGCAACCCCAAAGATCAGGAATTGCTACGAAGCGAACCTGACCGGATTGCCGTCGCTGCGGAAGAATTGCTGCGCGCCTATTCGACCATTCAGATGATCCGAGTGGCAACGAAGGATGTCGACTTCAAAGGCGCGCCGATCCGCAAGGGAGATTATGTTTCCTGTGCCACGATGATTGCCAATCGTGACCCGGCGGAATTCGAATGCCCGAATGAGATCGATCTGGCGCGCGAGGACAACCGGCACGCTGCCTTTGGCTATGGTCCCCATCGTTGTCTTGGCTCACACCTTGCCCGGCGGGAGATTGTCATTGGCCTGGAGGAGTGGCTGGCGCGCATCCCAGCCTTTCGGATCAAGACAGGGACTGAACCTATCACCTTCGGCGGCCATGTGTTCGGGATCGAGAATCTGATCCTGGAATGGTCCTGAAGTTTCAGCCAACGACATTGGAGTTCGCTATGCGTGTCGTCGTACATAAAGCCAGATGCCAGGGTCATGCGCGCTGCTGGGCGCGGGCGCCGAGAGTCTTCAAGCTTGATGACGCCGGCTACATCTTGCCCGGTGATATTGATGTTGCCGATGGGGAGCAACTGCTTGCCTCAAAAGGGGTACGAGCCTGCCCCGAACAAGCTCTGGAAGTTGACGAGCCCCCCGCTAACTCAGTTGTAGAGAGAGACACACGCAAAGTGCAGACTGGCATCGGGAAGGACAAAACAATCATACAATTCGCGACAGACCCTGTCGACCACGCGAAAATTACCGAACTGCGTGACCGAGAGGCGATCCGCAACTGCCTGTATCGGTACTGCCGCGGGATAGACCGCGCCGATGAGGCGGCGCTGCGTAGCGCATACTGGCCCGAAGCGTATGACAGGCACGGTCCCTATTGCGGACCGGCAGAGGACTTCATCCAATTTGCTCTCGGTCTGCCGGGGCACCGTAACATCCATCAAATCACGAACAGCCTGATCGACTTCATCAGTTCAGCAGAGGCCGCGGTCGAGAGCTATTTCACCGCGCTGCAACGCGGACCGGATACAGACCAAGAAATACGTCAGACGCTGCTTTGCGGCCGTTACTGCGATCTGTTTCAGAAGAGGCAGGACGAGTGGCGAATTGCGGAACGGACAGTCGTCTACGATTGGGTTGAGGAGCAAATCCCGCCAGCGATTCTTGAGGCAGATAGGTTCGGCCGGCGACAGCCGATTGGAGCACCACATCCAGACGATCCCATCTACCAGTTGCTCAAGGGTCACATCCCCACCGACCAAGATGGCGTCGAGGGTCCCCAACTGGGAGCTGCATAAGTGGGTAGGAATGGAGGATGAGCGCCCTACGGGAACGACATCTGTGTGGGGCCGCGACTGGCGGTCACTGCAACGATTTGGCTCGGCCCTTCATTCCGCCCAAGGTTGATGGGCTGAGATCACAAGCGGTCATCGTGGAGAAGCTCTCGTGAAACTGGCAGCACGCACCGTAATCATCACAGGCGCTGCGGGCGGGATCGGCCGTGCCCTGGTCGATATCCTTGCCGCGGACGGAGACACTGTAGTTGCGGTGGACCTTCCGGGCAGTGGTGTGGTTGAACTGGCTCGGGATCTCGGGTCGCCGCACGTCGGTCTGGAGTGCGATGTGTCGCGAGAGAAGGACATGCTCTCACTTTTCGGCCAGGTCGAAGCACGGTTCGCGCAAATCGATGTCCTCATCAACAATGCGGCGGTTGGACCCACGATGGATAGGATCATCGACACCGCTGTCGATACCTTCCGACGCGGCGTGACAGTGAACCTTATTGGGCCATTCGTTATGGCCCGGGAAGCGGCGCGGCGCATGAAGCCGGGCGGTGCGATCGTCAATGTGGCTTCGATGGCGGGCGTGGTCGGCAATCCCAGGCGCAACGCCTACGCAGCCTCGAAAGCTGGCGTGATCTCGTTGACAAAGTCCCTTGCATGCGAGTGGGCTATGCGAGGAATCCGCGTCACGGCGGTGGCGCCGGGCTCCGTCCGCACCCCAATGGTCACAGAACTGGCACGCGCTGGCAAAATGGACCTCGCGGCGATACGCCGCCGCGTGCCGATGGGGCGCTTGGCTCGCCCCGACGAGATCGCCAGGGTCGTGCGTTTTCTGAGCAGCACGCAGGCGCGCTACATCACCGGCTCGGTGCTGGCAGTCGACGGAGGCTGGATGTCATTCAACCAGCCGGGGGATGCTCACCCGCCGGTGGATGGTGCGCTCCAAGCCGAGCTCTCCTGTCCGGCCGAATGCACAGATGCGCGAATCGTGCTCGTCACCGGTGGCGCAAAAAGCATTGGCGCGGCCGTCGCTCGCCGCTTTGCCGCGAACGGCGACACCGTCGTGATTGCTGATAAAGATGGCACTGCAGCGGCAGAGCTGGCTACATCGCTCCCCGGCAAGCATCTGGCGAAATCGCTGGACGTGGCCGTCGAGAGCGATGTGGTGTCGATGTTCGAAGAACTGAGGGGACGCTTCGGGTATATCGATGTTCTGGTCAATAGTGCTGATACCGCCGACAGGATTGTGCCTGCGATCGAGCAACTGTCGAAACAGCTCGAACACGTCCTGGATGTCAACCTTACCGGCGCCTTCACCTGCGCGCGCGAAGCGATCAAGGCTATGCGCCCGGGCGGCGTGATCCTCAATCTCGGGTCGATCGACAGCTTTCTGCCGTTCGCGCCGCGCCATGCCTACGGCGCCTCCAAGGCGGGGATGGATATGCTGACCCGTTGCATGGCGGCCGAACTCGGGCCGGTCGGAATTCGGACAGCCACCGTCGCTCCTGGCCACATCCGCACGCCCGCACTTGCTCAGTTGGCCAAAGCCGGCCGCATCGACCTGACAGCAATCGGACGACGCATCCCCATGGGCAGGATGGGACGGCCAGAAGACGTCGCAGATGCATCGTTCTTCCTTGCTTCGTCTGACGCCTCATACATCAACGGCTCGATCCTCTACGTGGACGGCGGCTGGACCTCGTTCGGTGATGCGGGAAACGCCAGCGAGCTCTATGACGAATGTTTTGCGGAGGCCGCAGGTTAATTGCCAGGCCTTCGCAGGGCGACCGGCCGAGCATTATGAAGCCTCGGCTCCACGACGCACCTGAGGTGCTTGAGATCCAAGCATGCGCATGCCGAGCACATTCCCGGTCGGCTGACGTGTCTATAACGAGGAGAAATCATGGAATTTGCCACTTTCATTCTGGCCGCCCAGCGTGGCTATCACCAATCCTCAGAAAGCGTCATCCGCAACTCCATCGAACAGGCCGTCGCTTCGGAGCAGGCTGGGTTCAACACCGCGTGGTTTGCTGAGCACCACTTCAACAATTACAGCCTCATACCATCCCCGCTGATGATGGTGGCGCACTGCGGCGGCTTGACAAGCACGATTCGCCTGGGCACTGCCGTCTGCGTGCTGCCGCTTTACCAACCGCAGCGCCTGCTGTCCGAGATCGGCTTCGCCGACATCGTTGCGAACGGCCGTCTCGAGCTCGGCGTAGGCTTGGGATACCAGCAGTTCGAGTTCGAACGGTTCGGCGTGGACATCGATGAGGCGCCGGCCGTCTTTTCGGAATACCTGGACATCATTCTCAAGGGCCTCAACCAAAACGTCTTCGAACACGACGGCCAGTATGAGAAGATCCCCCCAACAGCGATTTCGGTCCGCACAGTCCAGCAGCCGACGCCGCCTATCTGGATCGCTGGCGGAGCCGCACGGATGGCTCGGGCCTACCGCGAGGGGCACAATTTTTTTGTCACAGCCTTCCACGACGGCTTAGAGACTTTGACCACACTGCGTGAATCAGTCGAGAGGGCGGCGGCATCCGAGGAAAAGAACGTCACCGACGTCAAGATATCGCTGCTGCGCTGCTGCTATGCCAGCCACGACGAGTTGGAGATCAACAGCTATCTCGACAATGCCCGCTTCCAGCGCCGGCTTTCTGAAGCCCTGCATCAGCGTCGCCAACAGAGCCACGATGGCTACCTGCTGCAGGAGACACCGACCCAGCAGGATCTGTCCTTCGAGACCATGCGCAAAAATTTGCCGATTGGCAGCGTAAATCGCGTGATTGATCGCCTGCTGGAAGAGATCGATATCTTGAAACCGGACCAGATCGCAGTTCAGACTCAATTGGGCGACTTCGACCAAAAGACGATGCTGCGCCAGATCGAGCTCTGGGGCGACAAGATCATCCCTGCGGTCAACAAGGCGCTTTGTCATGCCGGAAGCTGAAGCCGGCCGTTACGATGATGGCTGCCTATCCAGCGCGCAATGGCGTGGGTCCGAGCTAGGGAGGAGCTTCGATCAGCATGTGCTGCCCTGCGTACATTCACGTTCGCTTGAGGAGGTCCAGGCGGGCGAGGTGTTGGCGACGGAGGGGACAGGCCTTTCGTCTGTCGAATTGCGTGATGTCTTGGCCGCAACTTTCCCGTCTACCTCCAGCAGCGTATTCGCTTTGGAGGAGTTGAGCGAGCCCGAGCCGGAACTGGAAGAGGAACTGCTACGCCGGCTGCTGCTAGCGCATGCTGCGCCGGCCGACCCGGCGAGCGCCCGCTTGGCCAAGATCATCGCCCGGCGTGCGATGCGCATGGACCATCTTTGGCGGGATCTTGGCCTCTCAAATCGCGCTGAGCTCAGCCGCCTGCTTGCCAGACATTTTCCCGCGCTGGCGGCAGGCAACACAGAAAACATGAAATGGAAAAAGTACTTTTACCGCAAGCTGTGTGAGGCCGAAGGCTTTTCGTCATGCACAGCACCCAGTTGCGGGGAATGCCATGACTTCGAAAGCTGCTTCGGCCCGGAGGAAGTTGAGAGTCGCCTCTCGCCGACCACGAATGTCGGTTAGTCACTTCGCTTGATCGCAGCTGCGGACAAACGCTTATCGCGGCGCCGTCGTATGGAGGAAGGGATGTTCATCGCCTCGCGATATTTGGTGACGGTACGGCGAGCGACATCGATGCCGGTCTCCTTGAGTTGAGCAACGATGTCTTCGTCGGAATGTACCTTGTCGAGCGATTCTTCGGCTATGATTGCCTTGATCCGATGGCAGACAGCTTTGGCGGAGTGCGCATCGCCGCCCTCGCAGGATGCGATTGGCGCAGCGAAAAAATACTTCAGCTCGAACACCCCGCGCGGAGTCAACATGTACCTGTTCGAAGTCACCCGGCTTACCGTCGACTCGTGCATGCCGATCTCGTCAGCGACATTTTTGAGACAGAGAGGCCGCAGATGGGCGGCGCCGTGTGTAAAAAAGGCATCCTGCTGGCGCACGATTTCGGTCGCAACCTTAAGGATCGTCTTAGCGCGCTGCTTGAGACTGCTGATCAGCCAGTTCCCTTTTTCCTGGCAATTGTCGAGAAACGCTTTGCCTTCCGGATTTTGCTTGGTCAGCTGCGAGATTTCGGCGACATAGGTGTGGTTGATCAACACTTTGGGCAGCGTGGCCGGATCAAGCTCCACCCGCCATCCACCTTCGGACTTGGGCATTACCCAGACGTCCGGTACGATGGTTTCCGGCGTCCCGGACTGGAACCGGTCTCCAGGCTTGGGATCGAGCGCGCGGATTTCGTTCCTCATGTCGAGGAGATCCTCCTCGTCGACTCCGCAACGCTGCTTCAATCCCTGAAAATCCCCCCGTGCAAGCATCTCGAGATTGGCGACCAAAGCTGCCATAGCCGGGTCGAACCGGTCTTGCTGGCGCAGCTGAATCTCCAGGCATTCGCTGAGAGTTCGCGCAAAAATGCCCGGCGGATCAAATTGCTGCAAGATTCCGATGACCCGTTCCACATCAGCTTGCCGAACGTTTAACGTCCTGGCCAGATCGAAAAGGTTTACCTGAAGATAGCCAGTGTCCTCCAGATGAGCGGCGAGCTGTCCGGCAATCAGCCGCTCCTGGGGGGTGAACGGGTTGAGGGCGACCTGGCGGGCGACATGGTCGTGCAATGTTTCGGTGTGGGCGGTAAACTCCTCGACGGCAGGTCGATCGTTGCCGCTACTGCGTTGCGACTTCCATTGCCCGCGCCCGCCAGACGGCCCGCCAATGGGCGATTCGCCGATTTCGCTTCTGCTTTGACTGCTCCGCTGATCCACCCCTGGCAGCGGCGAATCGTCGTCAAACGGGTCAGGCTTCAAAACGGGGTTCTTCTCGAGTGCCTGCTGCACGAGCTGATGGAGTTCAGTATGCGTCAATCGCAGCAAGCGAATAGCTTCAATGGCTTGAGGCGATAAGACCATACGTTGCTTCTGGCGTTGAAGCAGGCTTGCTGAGAGATGCATGTTGAACCGTGATCTGCCGAGGAGGCTCTAGTGTGTGCTTGGGTTGTGTGAGACTTTCCACTTCTGGGTCATGCCGCCGCCTTCAATTTGTCGAGAACGTTTTGCGGGGATGAAACGCCATAGGGGTCCGTCTCGCAGTTGTCACAGAAGCCTTCCTCCTCGAACCACTGCTCCACCACGCCATCGTCGATCAGAGCGGCGTATCGCCAGGAGCGCATGCCAAAGCCCAGATTGTCCTTCGCGACCAGCATGCCCATTTTGCGCGTGAACTCGCCCGACCCGTCTGGGATCAGCTCGATCTTCTGCAGCCCCAAGGACTTTCCCCACGCATTCATGACGAAAGCATCGTTGACCGAGACGCAGTAGATCGCGTCAATTCGCAGTTCCAGAAATTGATCATAGAGTTTTTCGAAATCGGGCAGTTGGAAGGTCGAGCAGGTCGGGGTGAAGGCGCCAGGCAGCGAGAACAGGATGATGCGCTTGCCCCCGAAATAATCGTCGGAGGTCTTGTTCTCCCACTGATAAGGATTTGGCCCCCCGATCGACTCATCGCGAACACGCGTGCGAAAGGTCACGAGAGGAACGTTCTTTCTATAGGTCATTGATTTGCTTCCAGGCCAAAGTGGTACGGTGCATTTTTCGGTTAAACTGAAGCGGCATCGACTTCGGTCGACAGTTCCGGCAGCCTCGCGCCTTGGCGTGGTTGCCTCGGACCGGTCTTGTGCAAGACCGCCCCCGAGCAGGCACGTTTAACGGCGACGAGCTTCCGCGGAGACGGGGAATTTTGCTCGCGTGCTTTATCGAGCTTTGAGAGGTAGGCATGGTCTGCAACCGTGATTTTGACTGCGTTCTATCGACCGAGTCGCAAGCGCCATGCCAATTGACCCGATGCCTTGGGTTCACTTCGGTTTTTGCAGCAACTTTCGTGTTGTGCAGTAATGCCGGTCGATATTATTGCTCAAGCAGCACTGGAAATTGGGTGCGACTCCGTTCGGCAAACCCGGCCTTTGTCCGAAGCCGGACACGAATGTCGGAAATAGCCAAACGCCAGGATCTGGGGCGGGTTAAGAAACGTTGCCGTGGGCACCGGCTTCAGCACAATTGCGCCACGCGAGCATGGCTCCCAGCGTCAATGCCGTGCAGCAGCGAGACGAAGTCACTGCAGAATATCAACCTCTGCGAAGTCGTTGAAACCCAGCATGTGCGAGCCGTTCGAGGCGCAGATCAAGGCATGCTCGAGGAAGAGCTCGTGCTCTCGGCAGCAAGTGTTGCGACGTCTGACAAGGATCGTCGCGCTTCAAGGAAAAGAACCTGAATGGTGCACGGCTTGTGAAGGCCGGCGCATGGAAATGGCTGGGCTGATCATCCTCCATGAGGGTTGAATGAAGAGCTGGCCCCTATCTCCCTCAGCTGCAACGGGGGGAGATAGGGCATGTCCGTCTATCGCGCTGGGTAACATTCCTCGGTGATGCAATAAGGGGGAGCAATTTCTCATTTCGGCAGACACGACCCAGCTCTCCTTTCATGCGCTGATTCCCCCAGGGGAAATCGCGACTCCAGGCTTCCTATGCAGCGAATCGCGGTGCTGTCCGATGTCCGACAATGTCGGATGCGGATCGTAGCTGGGCTAGATCCGTCACTTTGCCTCGATGGTTTCCCACTGGCCTTATATCTGCTTCGCCCAAATGCGGCGACATAACCTGTGCGGCATCTGTGAATGGATCGACTTCAATCGAGACCTCGGAGGTCCCGATGCGCGAAGGGAGCTTGCCGATATGACGGCCACCATAGCGAACCACGGTCCGGACGACGAGGGGACTTGGATCGGCGGGCCTGCGGCGCTGGGACACCACCGCCTGGCAATCATCGATATCCAGGGCGGCCGCCAGCCGAGGATGCTCCAGGGGGATGGCCGACCTGACTTGGTGCTCGTCTACACGGGTGAGACTTACAACTACCGCGAGCTGCGTCAACAGCTGGCCGGCCTAGTCCATCGCATGAACACGAGCAGTGACACCGAGGTGGTGCTGCACCGCCCCCGCGAGTAGGGCTCTTCGGCGGGTACACTTTTTTCACGAAATCCGTGAATGTTTCTCGCGACATCATCCCGCAATCGGTGGTGCAGCGGGTGAAGAGCCCGTATCCGGCTATCCAGAATGCCGCCTACGACAAAATACTACGTACGCGGTTCACTGTGATGCTGGACGACCTAGTTGTGGAGCTTCAACAGGTTGTCCTCGATCAGGGCGAGGCGACTGATAGGCGTTTTTGACTTTAGGCTGCCATGTGGACGATGCCAATTGTATCTGTGCAGCCAGACAGGCAGTTCGGCGGCACGATG
>NZ_RZRT01000064.1:0-29670 GCF_003998295.1 Mesorhizobium sp. M7A.F.Ca.US.011.01.1.1 | reverse complement strand
TTCGCGAAGATCCATCGAATAAGGCTTGCCCATCCATGCTGACCTCCTTGCCCAGCATGAAGGTTGAATCAGATTTGCACGCCTAAGGGAATCCCAAGCCGATTCAGTCTCATTTCATCCCGCTCTAGACCGACGGCCTTTCTCCGGCATCCAGCAACCATTGCCGCACGGCTTGCGTCGGCTCGGGGTGGCGCTGTTTTCTCGGCATCACGACATAAAAATCCTGCGTGCCGCGCATTTCGCCGCTGACGGGCTGAACCAGGCGGCCCGTGGCGAGATCAGCGGCGACGAGAAAGCGGCTGGCCAGCGCTATGCCCTGGCCGGCGATGGCCGCATCGATGGCGAGGCTGGTCTGGTTGAAGCGCATGCGTTTCAGTTCGGTCGTCATCTTCAGGCCGACCGCCTTTTCCATGAATTCCGGCCACAGATTGTGCGCATCGTGCAGCAGCACATGGTGCTGGATTTCGGAGGCTGCGATTTCAGCAGCATCTTCCGGCAGCAAGGCCGGGCTGCAGACGGCGACGATCTGCTGGGGAAACAGCAGGTCGACGACCAGACCGGCGCCGAAGGGTGGGCGGCCCTGGCGCACCGCGATGTCGACGCCATCGGCCTGGAAGCTCGACAGGCTCTCGCTGGCCAGAACGCGCAGGTCGACAAGCGGGTTGTGCGCGACGAAGTCGTGCAGCCTCGGGATCAGCCATTTGGTGGCGAAGCTCGGCGTCACGCTGATCGTCAGCCGTGCCGGTTCGGGGCGCAACAGCAGCGTCGCTTCGGAGATCAAGTCGAAGGCGCGGCGGATGTTGGGCACATAGGCGCGGCCCTCATCGGTCAGCGCCAGGCCGCGCGGCAGCCGCTCGAACAGCTTTGTGCCGAGATCGGCTTCCAACCCGCGAATGTGCTGGGCGACCGCCCCTTGAGTGACGTTCAGCTCCTCGGCCGCGATGCGGAAGTTGAGATGACGCGCCGAGGCTTCGAAGGCGCGCAGCGCATTCAATGGCGGCAGGCTGAGGAAGGCTTCGGGCATACAGGAGTTTTTCTACAGGTTGATTTCAAGCATTCTGGTTCGAACCGGTGTGGAAAACCAGCTATATCAACGCTCAACTCCCGAAAACACCGCTTGCGGTGCCCGCCAACCCTGAGAGGAAAATCCGATGAGTGTAGAAAAAGTAGCTGTGGTGGTGGCCGGCGGCAGCGGCATGGGTGCGGCGGCGGCCAAGCGGCTGGCGGCGGACGGCTTCAAGGTCGCCATCCTTTCGTCGTCCGGAAAGGGCGAGGCGCTGGCTGGGGAATTGGGCGGGCTCGGTGTCACCGGCTCCAACCAGTCGAACGACGATCTGCAGCGCCTCGTCGACCTGACGCTGGAGCGCTTTGGCCGCATCGACGTGCTGGTCAACAGCGGCGGCCACGGGCCGCGCGCGCCGATCCTCGAAATCACCGACGAGCAATGGCACACCGGCATGGATGTCTATCTGCTGAACGTCATCCGTCCGGTGCGCATCGTGGCGCCGCAGATGGTCAAGCAGAAGGGCGGCGCCATCATCAACATCTCGACCGCCTGGGTGGTCGAGCCGAGCCCGATGTTCCCGACGTCCGCCGTGTTCCGCGCCGGGCTTGCCGCCTACACCAAGATCTTCGCCAACACCTATGCAGCCGACAATGTGCGCATGAACAATGTGCTGCCCGGCTGGATCGACAGCCTGCCGGCCACCGAGGAGCGCCGCGACAGCGTGCCGATGCAGCGCTACGGCACCTCGGAAGAGATCGCCGCGACCATCGCCTTCCTGGCTTCGGAAGGCGCCGGCTATATCACCGGCCAGAACATCCGGGTCGACGGCGGCATTATCCGCGCTATCTGAGGGCGTCGACCGGGAGGGGGATTCCGGCATCTCACCCCAAGGAGCAAAGAATGCGGCTTTTGATACTCGGCACCGGCTGGATGGCGCAGGAACATGCGCGGCGCTTCATCGCCATCGACGGCGTCGACATCGTCGGCGCGGTCGATGTCGATCCGGCACGGGTCGGCGAGTTCGCCGACAGCTTTGACATTCCCAACCGCTTTACCGCGCTGGATGAGGCGCTGGCATGGGGCGAGTTCGACGCGGTGGCCAATGTCACGCCCGACCGCATCCATCACCCGACCACCATGGCGCTGATCGCCGCCGGCAAGCCGGTGCTGTGCGAGAAGCCGCTGGCCGAAAACTTCGGCAAGGCGACCGAGATGGCCGACGCCGCCGAGGCCGCCGGCATCGTCAACATGGTGAACCTGACCTATCGCAACGTCGCCGCGCTGCAGAAGGCCCGCCAGATGGTGCAGGCGGGCGAGATCGGCACCGTCAGGCATGTCGAGGCGTCCTATCTGCAAAGCTGGCTGGTGTCGAAATTCTGGGGCGACTGGCGCACCGATCCGAAATGGCTGTGGCGCCTGTCGCGCGGCCACGGCTCGAATGGCGTGCTCGGCGACGTCGGCATCCACATCCTCGATTTCGCCAGCTATGGCGCAGCCGTCGACATCGACCATGTCTTCTGCCGGCTGCGCGCCTTCGACAAGGCGCCCGGCAACCGCATCGGCGACTATGGGCTCGACGCCAATGACAGCTTCGCCATGACGCTGGACTTTTCCAACGGCGCCTTCGGCGTGGTGCATGCCAGCCGCTGGGCAACTGGCCATCTCAACGAGCTGCGTTTGCGCATCTATGGCGAGAAGGGGGGCATCGAAGTGGTGCACAATCTCGATGGTTCGACGCTCAAGGCCTGCATCGGCGAAAACGTCGAGAACGCCAAATGGGAAGAGCTCGACGCCGGCACGGTGCCGACCAACTACCAGCGTTTCACTGACGCGGTGCGATCCGGCGTCCAGGCCGAACCGTCATTCCGCCACGCGGCCGAATTGCAGAAGGTGCTGGATCTGGCAGTGGTATCGGACGAGAAGCGCGCGGAGCTGCGGGCGAGTGCGGACACGCGGTGAGCTGGGGCGAAGCGGCGGAGAGCGGCGGGCGCCAGCGGTCGAGATAGCACTGCCGCCAACTTCGGATTAGAAGCTGCGCCAGTCAGGGGCCGGTCACGAGCGAAAAAACCAGTTTCTGCAAATTGCCGCCATCGCCGAATTCGACGCGGTCGAAATCGCGGCTTGCCTGCACCCGCGCCTTCGAGATCGCGTCGAGCCGCTTGACCACCTCGGCCCTTGTCTTGCTGCATTTGGGATCGTCGGCGACGGTCAGGCCGTTCGTCGCGGCTTGGATGTCGTGGACCATCTGGACCATGCTGGCGCCATGCACCTTCTCATGGGCGGCGACGCCGGCGATGAAGGTTTCCCAGTTCTTCTGGACGGCGGGCGGCAGGGAGCCGGAGGGTCTTGGCAAGGTGTAGGTGACGATCAGCTTCGGCCGCCCGGCCGTCAGCACGCAGTCCTTGCCCCTGGGCCGGTAGTCCCTTAACCCCCAGGTCAGCTTGAAATTGGTGTAGGCGATGGCACGGGCAATGCCGAGCTTTGGCCCTTTCTCGCCGATCGAGCGGTAGAGTTCGGCGCCGGACCGGCCCGAGATCGCGTAGGGCTCGATCTTCTCGACCGGCTTCCACTCGGCATGAGCGGTGAGCGGCGAGGCCAGCAGGGCGGCAAAGGACAGACACAGGCGAACGCAGGCTCTCAATCCAACTCTCCGCGAAACAGGACCGGCTGCCGCAAGGGCAATGCCATCGGATCGCTTTTCCTATATGCTGCCGACGGGCGCTGCAAATGCCCTGGAGGCAGTCAATTGGGGGAGTCATGAGAGCTGGACATCTCGTCGTCGTCGGTGCGGTTGCGGTCCTGCAGGCCGCGCAGCCGGCGTTTGCCGCGTCGTGCAACGGCTGGAGTGCGAAGATGGAGGAAGACGAGGGCGGCAGCGTGCTGACGGCTTCGGTCTGCGGCGGGCCGAAAGGCGATGCGCATCTGATGCTCACCTGTTTCGACACGCCGGTGCTGAGCTACGATCTCGGTGCCACCGGCCAGCAGCTGGAACCTGGCATCAGCGGTTCGTTCGCGTTCAAGGCCGACGGCAAGACGGTGGCGAAGGCGCTTCAGCTGGAGGCCATGTACAACTACTTCGTGGTCAATCTGGCGAAAGCAGACCCGCTGCTCGACCTGTTGCGCGGCAAAGGCGATGTGTCGGTCAGTTCGGCCAAATATGGCGAGATCAGCTTTCCACTAAAGGGGTCGAGCGCGGCCATCGGCAAGGTGCTGGCGCAGTGCGGCAAGGCCGGGCCAGCGGATGGGGATTGAGGGGCTCTACAGTTCGATGCCGGCGCACCAATGAGGCGGTTTTCGTTGGCTCACCGGGCTTGCTGCCGAACTACCCCACCCAGTCGCGCCGTCGCGGCCATCAGCTCCTCATCCGAAAACCCCGAAAAACCCAGCACCAGACCTTGCCGGGGCGCCCCGCCGATGAACATCGAGGACAAGGCCCTGGCGCCGACACCCGCCGCCTTCGCCGCCTCGACGATCGCGGTGTCAGGCCCGGCGCGCTTCAGCGTCGCCATCAAATGCAACCCCTGTTCGGGCACGGTTACTTCGAGGGCATCGCCGCAATGCGCCTCGAGGCCGGCGACCAGCACGTCGCGCGCGGCTTGCACCCGGCGGCGCACGCGCCTGAGATGGGCGGCGAAATGGCCCTCGTTCAACAGGTCGGTCAGCGCGCCTTCGGCCAGCGTCGAGGGGAAGCGGTCGGAGCGCGCCCTGACCGCCATCACGGCATCGAGCAGCGCTTCGGGCACCACGACATAGCCGATGCGCAGGCCGGGGAAGAGGATCTTCGAGAAGGTGCCGAGATAGGCGACACGGCCTGAACCGTCCATGCCCTGCAGCGAGGTCAGCGGTGGGCCGGCATAGCGGAACTCGCTGTCGTAGTCGTCCTCGATGATCCAGGCATCGTTGCGCCGCGCCCAGTCGAGCAAAGCGAGACGGCGGCGCATCGTCATCGTCACGCCGAGCGGATATTGATGCGAGGGCGTGACATAGGCCGCGCGCGCCTTGGAGCACAGGCTTTCGCCGATCTCGGGATCGAGCCCTTCCGCGTCGACCGGTACCCCAAAAACCCTGGCGCCGCTGCCGGCCAGCACGGCCTGCGCCATCGGGTAACAGGGGTTTTCGATCCAGACGGCATCGCCGGGGCTGAGCGCGGCACGCACCAGAAGATCCAGCCCCTGCTGCGTGCCCGAAGTCAGCACGATCTGGCCGGCGTCGCAGCGCACGCCGCGTGCGGTCCGGAGATAGGTGGCGATTGCCGTGCGCAGCGGCAGGCCGCCACGCGGATCGCCATAGCGGAAATGCTCCGGTCCGGGGCGGGCGAGGTGGCGCGACAGAAGGATGCGGAACATGTCAAGCGTGCGCGGATCGGACACCGCCACGCCAAGGCCGCAAGGCAGCGAGGTGGCTGCGTCGATCTCCGGCGGACGCGGCTTGACCAGTGCTGTCGGCAGATGCGGCACGTCAGGCGCGACGAAGGTGCCGGCGCCGACTTTGGCAACCGCAAACCCCTCCGAGATCAGGGTTTCGAAACAGGCAACCGCCGCCGAACGCGACAGGCCGAAGCGCTGTGCGAGATCCCGGGTGGTCGGCAATTTGGCCCCGGCGGCCAGCGCGCCGGTCTCGATCAGCCGCCTGAGCGCCGCATAAAGCTCGCGGCTGCGCGGGCCGTCGCCCGGCAGGACCGGGATCAGCGCCGACCAATCCGGAAAATTGGTCTGTTTTTTCTTCATCGGATTGGTTCTTTTATCAACCAATGTCATGGCGCATGGTTGGCAGACAACAACCAAGGATGCAAGCCGTGAACGACACGCCAGCCAGCTTTCCGACCACCAGCCGCAACCGCATCAAGCGCCTGCACGAGCGCGGCAGCTACGACCATGCGGCAGTCTTCGCGGTGCTGGATGCCGGGCTGCTGTGCCATGTCGCCTATACGTTCGACGGCCAGCCCTATTGCACGCCGACCATCCACTGGCGCGAGGACGACATGCTCTACTGGCACGGCTCGTCGGCCAGCCGCATGCTGCGCAATCTGCGCGGCGGCACGCCGGCGTGTCTCACGGTGTCGCATCTCGACGGGCTGGTGCTGGCGCGCTCGGGCTTCAACCACTCGGCCAACTACCGCTCGGCGATGTGTTTCGGCACGGCGCGGATCATCGATGAGCCTGATGAGAAACTGAAGGCGCTGGCCGGCGTCGTCGACCGCTTCTACCCCGGCCGGAGCGAGACCCTGCGGCCGATCTCGGTGCAGGAGGCCAAGGCGACGACGGTGATCGGAATGCGCATCGAAGAAGCAGCGGCCAAGGTGCGCGCCAAGGGCGTCGGCGACGACGAGGAGGATTACGGACATCCGGTTTGGGCCGGCGTCATCCCGGTGCGGATGGTGGTCGGCGCCGCCGAGCCGTGTCCGAGGCTGCTGCCCTGTGTGGAGCGGCCGCAGAATCTGGCTGGCTACGCGGAGGGCGAAAGGTTAGATGCGGCCCTGACGCAGGCGCAGCTGGCGTATGAGGGCGAGGTGTAGCCTGCGAAGTCGGCGCTGCCCCTCATCTGCCTGCCGGCATCTTCTCCCCGTATCGTGACGGGGAGAAGGACGCTGTCACCGATAATTTCGCCAATCGCCAGCGTCACAGTAAAGAGCGCCGACGTTGCGGCTGGCCCCTTTCTCCCCGTCACTATACGGGGAGAAATGTCCGGCAGGACAATGAGGGGCGGCGCCCCACTGCCAACCGAAGCGCCTTGCTGCAGCCAGCACCGCACCTTAAGTCTGCCCGATGACTGATATCACCTTCCGCCGTGCGCAGGCCTCCGACCTGCCTGATATCGTCGCGATGCTGGCCGACGATCCGCTTGGCGCCGGCCGCGAGGACGCTTCCTTGCCGCTGGCGCAAGGCTATATCGATGCTTTCAACGCCATCGACGCCGATCCCAATCAGTTGCTGGTGGTGGCCGTCGATGGCGGCGAGGTGATCGGCACCTTGCAGATATCTTTCCTTGCGGGCCTGTCGCGCAAGGGCGCGTGGCGCGGGCAGATCGAGGCGGTTCGGGTTGCCGGCCACCGGCGCTCGGGGGGCGTCGGCAGGCTGATGATCGAATGGGCGATCGACGCGTGCCGGGCGCGGGGCTGCAGCCTCGTCCAGTTAACCACCGACAAGGGGCGGGCGGACGCGCACCGCTTCTATGGGAACCTCGGCTTCACCGGCAGCCATCTCGGCTACAAGAAGACCTTGTAGTTTCCCGCCCCCGTCCCGCCCGGACAGCGGCTGGCGCATAGCGGAGGGCTTTCAGGCCCTATTCAAAGCGCCGACAAAGACTGATATAGGTCAGCCAAGTTGACCTATATTGCAGCGTCTGGGGAGGCGTGTCGTGACCCTTATGAACCTGTTGGCTTCGCGCTCGTCGCGCATGAAAGCGTCCGAAATCCGCGAGCTCCTGAAGCTGCTCGACCAGCCGGACATCATTTCGTTCGCCGGCGGTATTCCCGATCCGGCACTGTTCCCGGCCGAGGCGATCCGCGACGCCTATGCTTCGGTGCTGAGCGGCGCGGAGGCGGGTGCGGCGCTGCAGTACCAGGTCTCGGAAGGCTATCTGCCGTTGCGGCGCTGGCTCGCCGGGCAGATGGGCAAGCTTGGCGTCGCCTGTGACGAGGCCAATATCTTCATCACCTCCGGCTCGCAGCAGGCGCTGGACTATCTCGGCAAACTGTTCCTGTCGCCGGGCGATACCGCGCTGGTGACGTGGCCGACCTATCTGGGCGCGCTGCAGGCTTTCAACGCCTATGAGCCTCGCTACGACCGGCTGACCCCGGCCGGCGGCAACATGACGCCCGATGCCTATCGCGCGGCGGCGGCTGCAGATGGCGGCAAGGCCAAATTCGCCTATCTGGTGCCGGATTTCGCCAACCCGACCGGCAACACGCTGAACCGTGAGCAGCGCGAGGCGGTGCTCGACCTTGCCGGCGAACTCGACATCGCCGTCATCGAGGATGCCGCCTATCGCGCGCTGCGCTATGACGGCGAAGGCGAGCCGCCGATCCTGGCGCTCGACTGCATCAGGTCCGGCGGTATCGACAAGGCGCGCACGCTCTATTGCGGCTCGTTCTCGAAGATACTGTCGCCGGGCATGCGGGTCGGTTGGGTGTGCGCGCCGCGCCATATCGTCGAGAAGCTGGTGCTGATGAAGCAGGCCTCCGACCTGCACAGCCCGTCGATCAACCAGGTGGTGATGCATCGCGTCGCCGAAGCCGTGTTCGACGGCCAGGTGGAAAAACTCATCGGCGCCTATCGCGAGCGCCGCGACGGGCTGCTCTCGGCACTGGAAGCCCACATGCCGGAAGGCGTGACCTGGAGCCATCCGGAAGGCGGCATGTTCGTCTGGGTGACGCTGCCGGAAGGGGCCGACGCCACCGAGCTTCTGGCGCGGGCGGTCAAGGAGGCGCGCGTCGCCTTCGTGCCGGGCAGCGCGTTTTATGCCGACGGCACCGGGCGCAACACGCTGCGGCTGTCCTTCACGCTCGCCGACCGGCGCGCGGTGAGCGAAGGCATTCCAAGGCTAGCCGCCATCCTGAAGGGATAGGCCGGCGCCGGAAGCCGGCTTGCCTCCGCCGTTACAGTCACCAGCCGCTCAAGCTTTGAAAGCCTGGTGCGAGCGAGCTTGCGGACCGGCTTTTCGAAACCTTCTTCGCCGTTTTCGACGACGAAGACCAATGTCATGAAATCAAGCATGAACTCATCTATGGCTGCCGCGACCTCGCGCGACCTGCCCTTGAACCGGCGCAGCAGAGCGGTTGCTTCCTCGATATCGTCGACACCGGCGCTGTCGACCAGCGCTTCGAGCCTCTGAAAACAATCCAATCGCAATTCCTCCCACCGCGCCACCAAACCCGGTTGCGAGCGGAAAGTTCCAAACTGAGAGTGGTCTCGCGAAAGAAATCGCCTCCACCGCTCGAATTCCGCGGTTTCGACCGGGCGTTGGCATTTTTCTGTTCGGGTGGAACCTCCGCGGCCAACAAAGGTTCTTACCAGGTCTGATCCCCCCTCAGACCTCTGAAGGCTAGAGATGCTTTCCAAAGGCCCGCTGGATCCCCTCCCAGCGGGCCTTTTGTTTGCTGGACGGAAGGAGTATCCGCATTGACGACGCCCTGTCCGAACCTAAATTCGAACCCACACGAGGAGGCGTTTTCATGGAAACCCAGGAATTGCATCGCGGCCGGCTCATCGACCACATCCAACTGGTGGTCAGGGACCTTGCGGCCAGCCGGCGTTTCTACGAGGCGGTCCTGCAGGCGCTCGATGTCCCGATTGGCGGCAGCGGCGCCGACTTTTTCTGGGCCGACGAGCTGTTTGTCTCCACTGCCGACAGCCGGGCCGCACAGGGAAAACTCACCGGCCGCCATCACCTGGCTTTCCAGGCAAGGGATCACGCCACGGTCGATGTCTTCTACAAGGCCGGGCTGGCGGCTGGCGGCACGGACAATGGCGCACCGGGCGAACGGCCCTATCACCCCGGCTATTACGCCGCCTTCCTGCTCGATCCCGATGGCAACAACATCGAGGCCGTCCATCACGGCCCGCATAGTCGCAGCGCCGCTTCGGTGAAGATCACCTTCTGAGTTGCCGACATTCAGCCGGCCGGGATCGCGGGCGCATGGGGCGATGCTGGAGAGAGAGGCTGCTTTGCGTTGCCAGATTGGTGGCCACGATGCTAACCGTGCAAATGGCGAGCGGGAATCGGTATCGAAGCAACGCGCGCTGCAAAATCCTCAATAAAACTCCCCTTATCCCCGTGGAGATATATTTTTTATGCAAAACCCAACAAGGGCGATCTGTGCCGCCACGCTTTTATTTGCGATCGGGGCCGTTGGCCTCAGAAGTATATCACCTTTTGCTTATGTTTCATCGGCGCAGGCGCAGGAGGAATATCTTCCGACCCAGAAGGATTTTGTCGGCAAATGGAAACTGAACGGTGGGGCCATCCGGCCGCCGCGCGATATGAAGGATGCGCCGACACCGGAACAGGAAGCAGCCGCCAATGAATTCCAGCAGACGGTGACGGCGTTTTACGGGGCGTTCGACTATCTGGAGATCACGGCGGACGGCCGCTACAATTTTCATCAGCCGGGTGATCCGACGTCGGGGCCTTGCGTCTGGTGCGGAACCTGGTCCTTCAGCAAGAGTTCGGCGTGGCTCAAGCTGGAGACGGCGCCCAGGCTGGATATCTACGCCAAGGACGGCGACATGCAGATGACCTACACTGTCGAACCCGACGAAAAATCGAAATATGCATGGCTGGTATTCGGTTGGACAAAGGCCGAGTAGGCGGCGGCGCACGGCTCGCCACACGGGCCTAACGGCTTTTCATCCATCTCGTATCTCGTATACGAGGGGGAGCCAGCCGCCCGAGGAGACCGCATGAACCCGCTGCCTGAAACCGTGCCGTTTTTCAGCCAGTGGGAGACGCCCGACCTGACGCTGGACGTCCTCGCCGACGGCGCGGATGTTGCGCTCAGGCGCGATCCGCTCTGGCGGAGGTCGGGCGCGGAAACCCTCGATGAGTATGCGGTCTGGGCGGCCAACATCTGCGGCATGGCGTGCCTGAAGATGATCTTGGCAAGCCGCGGCGAGGTCGTGCCGACGATCGAGCTTGCCAGGCGCTGCACCTTATATGGCGGCTATGTCGTCAACGGGGGATCGATCAAGGGGCTGATCTACGCGCCCTTCGTCAGCTTCGTGAAAGAGGTTTTTGGACTCCGGGCCGAGGTGGTGACCAATGTCGCGACGGCGGAGATTCCGGCGATCATGCAGCGGACGCGCTTCTTCATCGCGTCGGTCAGCAGTTCGATCCGCTGGCCCGAGCGCGAGCCGCCCTCGAAGGGCGGTCATCTGGTGCTGGTCACGGCGGCATCCAACCAGGGTTTCCGCTTCCACAACCCGTCCGGCCATGACCCCGCCACACAGGCAGACGCAGTGTTGGCGCCGGCCGATTTCGATCGCTTCTTCGCCAATCGCGGCATTGCCGTCGCCATTTGATTTTTTTGACAGTCGAGGGATTTCGATGACCGGTAAGACAAGAGTGGCCATCCTCTATGGCGGGCGTTCGGCCGAGCATGACGTGTCGCGCCTGTCGGCCGCCAATGTGCTGAAGGCGATCGACCGGACGCGCTACGACATCGTGCCGATCGCCATTTCGCGAGACGGCAGATGGTTGCTGCAACAACTTGATGACGCGGCAGGGGCGCCGGCATCCGAAGACGGCCCGGAGGTTGCATTGTTGCCCGGCGGCAAGGGCCGGCTGGTTGCCGTGTCGCCGGACGGTACGCGGCCTGACCTGCCCCCCATCGACGTCGTGTTCCCGGTGCTGCACGGGCCGTTCGGTGAGGACGGCTCGGTGCAGGGCTATGCCGAGGTCGCCGATGTCGCCTATGTCGGCTGCGGCATCCTCGCCTCGGCCGCCGCCATGGACAAGGAGATCGCCAAGCGGCTGATGCGCGAGGCGGGGCTTTCGGTTGCCCGGTCGCTGACCTTGCGGCGCGGTGAGCGCGTGTCCTTCGAGGATGTCGCGGCGAAGCTCGGCCTGCCGGTATTCGTCAAGCCGGCACGCCAGGGCTCGTCCTTCGGGGTCAGCAAGGCGACCGACAGGGCCGGCCTCACTGCGGCCATCGAGGCGGCTTTCCAGCATGACAGCAAGGTTTTGGTGGAGGAATTCGTCGAGGGCCGCGAGATCGAGTTCTCGGTGCTGGAGCGCGCCGACGGGTCGCTGACGGTGTCGCTGCCCGGCGAGATCATTCCGGCCGGCAAGCATGGCTTCTACACCTATGAGGCCAAATATCTCGATGCCGACGGCGCGCTGGTCAAGGTGCCCGCCGATATCCCGGCCGATGTGGCCGAGAAGGCCAGGGATATGGCGCGGCGGGCATTCCAGGCGCTTGGCTGCGAAGCCATGGCGCGCGTCGATTTCTTTCTGCGCGCCGATGGCAGCCTGCTCGTCAACGAGGTCAACACCATTCCCGGATTCACCGACATCTCGATGTACGCCAAGGCCCTGGCGGCATCAGGCATCGGCTACAGCCAAACCATCGACGTGCTGATCGAGCACGCGCTGGCCAGGCATGCGGCGCGCTGATCCGAACGAGCGAGCCTGACTTCCATTCCGCGCGTTGAGAGCGCGGCCGACGCGGGCGGGATCATTGTCTGTTGAGTGAGGTGTATTTCATCGTTGGCTAAAGTTGTACGTCGGCTCTATATGCCCGATCATGGCATTTGGCAGGGAGGCATCACGTGGCCAATCGTCGAAACGGCACGGCGTCTCCGGCTGATGGGCCGGGCGACGCCCTTTCAGCGGCCGCGCTTCATCCGCGAACCTCATTGCCCAATGTGGCGACCATCGTCACGACAGTGGCGGCACTGTATTTCGGGCGCGAGGTTTTCCTGCCGATCGCGATCGCGCTGCTGCTGACCTTCGCCCTGGCGCCGCTTGTCTCAGCTCTTAAAAAGGTCGGTATCCCCCGAATTGCCGCCGTCATTGCCAGCGTGCTCGGCGCTTTCGCGGCGCTTGGCCTGTTCTCCTTCATCGTCGCCACGCAGGTCAGCGAACTGGCGCAGAACATCCCAGTCTACCAGACCAACATCCTGACCAAGATCCGCTCGCTCAAGGAAACCGGGGTGGGGGGCGGGATCCTTGCCAGACTGAGCAAGGTGGTCGAGCGGGTCGGCCAGGAGATCGACAGGCAGGACCCCTCGCTGCCGGCTGCCACCCCGGAAAAGCCGCCGCGCGAGCCGGTGCCGGTCGAGATCGTCGCGCGCGAAAGGCCGCTCCAGGTTCTGCAGAACATCGTCGGGCCGCTGATCAGCCCGCTTGGGTCGGCCGGGCTGATCATCGTCGTCGTCATCTTCATGCTGCTCGAGCGGGAGGATCTGCGCGACCGCTTCATCCGGCTTGTCGGCTATGGCGACCTCCACCGCACCACCGAGGCGCTTCAGGATGCCGCCAAGCGGGTGGGCCGCTATCTCTTGATGCAATTGGTCGTCAACATCGTCTACGCCGTACCGATCGCGATCGGGCTCTGGGCCCTCGGTATTCCCAATGCGCTGCTGTGGGGGCTGCTGGCGCTGGCGCTGCGTTTCGTGCCCTATATCGGCCCGATCATAGGCATGCTGTTGCCGCTGTTCCTGGCGCTGGCCGTTGCGCCGGGCTGGTCGCTCGTGCTGTGGACGGCCGCCCTGTTCGTGGTGATGGAGCTGATCACCGGCAATGTCATCGAACCCTGGCTCTACGGTTCGCGGACAGGACTGTCGCCGCTGGCGATCATCGTCGCGGCGATTTTCTGGACGTGGCTTTGGGGGCCGCTCGGGCTGATCCTGTCGACACCGCTCACCGTCTGCCTGGTGGTGCTGGGCAGACACGTGCCGCAGTTTGAATTCCTCGACGTTCTGTTCGGCAACGAGCCCGTGCTCGAACCCCATGCGCGCCTGTACCAGCGGCTGCTGGCCGGCGATCCGGAAGAAGCCACCGACCATGCCGAGGAGATGCTGGAGGAGAAATATCTGGTCGAATTCTACGACAAGGTGGCCATTCCGGCGCTTCTGCTGGGCGAACAAGACCGTGTGCGCGGCGTCATGGGCGATTTGCAAAGGCGGCAGGTGGCGGCCAGTGCCCTGATGCTGGTCGCCAATCTCGACGACAGCGCGCAGGAGGAGGCAGGCGAGGAGGAGGAGCCGCCCGTGGCCGCAGAGGCGAGCGACGATGGCGATCCCAACGGGGAGGACGAGAAGACCGACCTGCCCGATGGCACGGATATGTCCGTGCTTTGCGCCGGTGGGCGTGGCGAGCTCGACGACGCCGCCGCCGCGATGCTGGCGCAGGTGCTGGAGGTCCAGGGCGCGACGGTATCGAAAGCCGGCTTTGCCGATATGGAGCCCGCCAGCATTCGCCGCCTTGAGCTCGAAACCGTCGACACCGTCGTGGTCGGATTCCTGAACCGGGATTCCGTCAAGCACGCCCGCTTTCTGGTTCGCCGGCTGAAGCGTGCGAAGGCCGCACTGCGGGTGGGAATCGTGTTCTGGTCGGAGGCGGGCAGCGAGGACAAGGAGACGGCCGACAAACTGGCCCGTGACATGAACGCGGATTTCGTGGCGCATGGCATGGTCGACGCCGTGCTGGGCGCGCTGTCAAACGAGCCGCCGGTCGCTCTCAAGCTTGTCGCCAAACGGCGCATGCGGCGACAGCGGGCCGCGTCCAAGAAGGTCACGGCGGCAGCGGCGGGTTAGGCCCTGCCTTCGCCTTCTTCGGCAATGTCGGGGTCGACAAGCCAGGCACGAATTGCGGAAAATAGTTCAGACCGATGTCGATTTCCGGGAGGCCCATTCGTCTTGACGATAAGGAGCCGAAGAATTCACCCAATCAGGAACGATGCGATGACAATCACCATCACGGCATTTAAGCGATCGCCCGATCGCGGCAAGGGACTGGCGCGCGATACGCGCGTTCGCTGGGCGCTCGAAGAAGCAGGGCAGCCTTATGAGGTTCGGTTTGTTTCCTTCGCGGAGATGAAGGCGCCTGGCCATCTGGCACTCCAGCCCTTTGGTCAGATCCCCACCTATGAGGAGGGTTCTCTCTCACTGTTCGAGACCGGCTCGATCATCCTTCATCTTGCCGAGCAGCACGCGGGCCTGCTGCCCGGCGATCGCGATGCCCGCGCGCGTGCGATCACCTGGATGTTTGCCGCACTTAACACAGTCGAGCCGCCGATCCTCGAATTAACGACGGCAAAGATATTCGAAGCTGACAAGCCCTGGAGCGAGGAGCGTTTGCCATTGGTGAAGGATCGTGTTCGCGCCTGTCTCGACAGGCTCTCGGCTCGCCTGAGCGCCGCCGAGTGGCTCGACGATGCATTCAGCGCGGGCGATCTGTTGATGGTATCGGTGCTGCTGCGACTAAGAATGTCGGGCATTTTGGACGAATATCAAAACCTTGCTGCCTATGTGGCGCGCGGTGAAGCTCGGCCCGCTTACATCAGGGCTTTCGCTGCGCAATTTGCGGTCAACGCCCCGAGCACGCTGGACAGGCATGGGGCGCAAACGCTCTGAGATGTTCGCAAAGCCAGGGATGATGCAGCGGATTGTAATCTTGGAAATGCCGGAAGCGGCAAATGACCCTGGCGCGGCAGATCCCAGACTTTTGCAGGCGGTGAGGAATGCTTGAAATTCGCCCAGCCCAAGAAGCCGACCGGCCGGCGATCGTGCAACTATGGCACCAGGGCTGGCATGATGCCCATGCGCATCTGGTTCCGGCCGAAATCCTGGCGTACCGAACGCCCGCGCATTTTCGCTGTGGCTGGAGCAATCCGCCGATGCATTCCATGTGGCGGCAGCCGATGAACTGCTTGGCTTCGTCTCCATCAACGGAGCGGAGCTGGTGAAACTCTATGTAAGCCCGCAAGCACGGGGAAGCGGGACCGCCCGCGATCTGCTGTCACGCGCCGAGCATCTCTTGTCCGAACAAGGCGTGGCGGAGGCCGAGCTTTTCTGCACGGCGGGAAATCTCCGCGCGCAGAGATTTTATGCCCGCGAAGGGTGGCGCTTGAGCCGCACCTTCGAAGACGCACTTTGGCTGCCGGACGATGCCGCCGGCAGGTTCACCGTGGAAACCCATTGCTATCGGAAGCATCTGGGCTTTCGGTAGCTTTGTCTATTCGGAACGACCTTGGCGAGACTGTCGCGGACGATGGAGCAGGCACCCCTACCGATCGACCATCGCCATGCCCCGCTCGGTGTAGCGCGGGCCGGAGACTTTTCCCGGCGCAAGCGCTGCGTCGAGCGCGGCCATCTCGGCGGCATCGAGTTTGATGGCGCCGGCGGCGACGTTCTCTTCCAGGTATTTTGTGCGCTTGGTGCCGGGGATCGGCACGATGTCGATGCCAAAGCCGTCGCCCTTCGCCAGCAGCCAGGCCAGCGCGACCTGGCCGGGCTTGACGCCGCGGGCAGCGGCGATGTCGCTCACCTTGGCGGCCGCCTCGACATTGGCGTCGTAGTTTTCGCCCTGGTAGCGCGGGTCGTTGCGGCGATAATCGCCGTCGGGATAGTCTTCCGCGCGCTTGACCTGGCCGGTGAGGAAACCTCGGCCGAGCGGCGAGAACGGCACCAGGCCGATGCCGAGTTCGCCAAGCAGCGGGATGATCTCCGGCTCCAGATTGCGCTCCCACAGCGAATACTCGCTCTGCACGGCCGACACCGGATGCACGGCATGCGCCCGGCGGATGTTGGCCGCACCCGCCTCCGACAGGCCGAAGAAGCGCACCTTGCCTTGCGCGACGAGTTCGCCGACGGCGCCCGCGACATCCTCCATCGGCACCGCCGGATCGACGCGGTGCTGGTAGAGGAGGTCGATATGGTCGGTTCCGAGGCGGCCGAGCGAGGCTTCCACGACCTCTCGAATGTGTTCGGCCCGGCTGTCGGTTCCGACCTGCTTGCCGTTTTCGATGCGAAAGCCGAATTTGGTGGCGATCGTCACCTGGTCGCGCTTGCCCTTCAGCGCCCGGCCAAGCAGGGCTTCGTTGTCGTAAGGGCCATAGACCTCGGCGGTGTCGAGGAAGGTGCAGCCGAGTTCGATGGCACGGTGCAGCGTGGCGATGGATTCGGCCTCGTCGGCCGGGCCGTAGGACTGGCTCATGCCCATGCAGCCGAGGCCGATGGCCGAGACCTGCAGCCCCTGGCTGCCGAGCTTGCGTGTGTTCAGGGTCATGGTGGGGTCTCCAAGGAGGGGATGCGCGACTATAGCAGCCGCATCGACGTTGGCCGATTCAATCGACACTCTATTCGATCAGGATGTGGGCTTCACGCGCGGCCTCGACGAGCGCCGCCCTGGCGACGTCGGGGGCGACATCGCCGCTCGTTGCCCGCCGGCAGGCGCGCAGCGCGGACTGATGCTTCGGGCTGCCTGCGTCACGCCAATGTGTGGTGAGCAAATCAATGGCCTGCTGTGTGTTGGACAGATGGTGGATGGAACCGGTGACGCCGACCGAAACCGCCACAGGCTTCGAGAACCATGCCGTTTGCATTGGAACTACCTCGATAGGGCTGAAGCGATAAACGCCTATGGCCGCTCAAAGGTTTCGTCGATGCCAATCAATCCGGTGTGAAAGTTGCCGATACCTCCCAATGGCATTGGGCGACCCATCTTGTCCGCGCGGCTCACATGTTCGAGGAGACGTCGCGGGTGGACGGTGTTTTGGGTTTGTGGGCGGCACGTTGCCGCGGCGCCTGATGGGCGGGGCGGGATTTGACTGTGTTCACGACAGTGGGCGCCTGCGCCTTGCGGCGCTTGAGCCAGCTGGCTGACAGTTCGGCAAGGAGACTGCGCAAGCCTTTCACGACGTCCTCCTCTTGTAAGGTGACAAGGTAATTTTCGTCACCCCAACTTGTTCCGCCGGAAATCATTCCGCGAAAAATAATAAAGGTCCTTGCCGGCGAAAGCGGCCGGGCATCACCTGCCGATATAGGCGGCCAGTTCGTCCGGCGTCCCATTCGGGAAGGCCTGTTTCAGAAAATCCAGGAACGCCGACACGCGCGCGCTGAGCAGCCGCCGGGAGGGGTAGAGCGTCCAAAGAGCGATCTCCGGGCCATCGATGTCCCCCCAATTCACCAGGGTGCCGTCAGCCAAATCGTGGCTCACCAGGGAAATTGGGAGACGTCCAACACCGACGCCGGCCCGCACCGCATCCCGCACCATGATCAGCGTCGACAGAGCAAGGACAGGCTCGACCGCAATCGTCGAGTGGCCACCATGGTCCTTCACGTGCCATGTCTGGCGTTCGCCTGTGCCGCGTGCAACGCCAGGAGCGGCCTGCCCACCGGTCGTACGAGGAAGGTCCGGGCTCGCCACAACGACCAGGCGGTCGCGGAGAAACGCCCGTCCGACCAGGCTTTCGTCGGGTTTCGGATTGACCCGGATCACCAGGTCGTAACCTTCCTCGATCATGTCGACAGCCCTGTCCTCCGTCGTGACCTCAAGCCTCACCTCGGGATGCTTGAGGGTAAATCCCGCGGCGATCCTTCCCATCGCGGTTTGAGAAAAATGCAGAGGTGCGCTGATCCGCAGTCTGCCCTTGGGTCTTTGGCCGCCCGAGGCGATCTCGGCGGCCGTCTCGTCCAGCTCGGCGAGCAAGGTCCCCGTCCGCTCGAAGAGTGCTCGCCCTTCCTCGGTGAGCTTCAGGTTGCGCGCACCCCGTTCAAACAGGCGCAGGTCAAGGCTGCTCTCCAAGTCTCCAACCCGCCGGGACAGCGTTGCCTTGGGCCGGCCGGTGGCCCTTGCCGCTTTGCCGAAACCGCCATGGCGGGCAACGAGGTTGAAATCGGTCAGGGCCAGAAGATCCATGAGTGTTCCACCAGTGAGACGGTACGTCTAAAATTTCGGCCTGTTTGACTGTTTGTGAGCCACACATATTGGGCCTGTCAAGCAACCCAACAGGAGAAATTCCATGACCATCCTCGTTACCGGCGCCACAGGCAATGTTGGCCGCCAAGTCGTCGAGCACCTCGTCAAGCGCAGCGCCGATGTCCGTGCTCTCGTCCGCGATCCGTCGAAAGCCAGCTTCCCGGCGGGCGTATCGGTCGCGCAAGGCGGCTTTCTCGATGTCGATTCACTGCGCAAAGCCATGTCCGGTGTTTCCACCCTGTTCCTCTTGAACGCCGTGGTGCCGGACGAATTCACCCAGGCTTTGGTCGCGCTGAACGTCGCCCGATCGGCGGGCATCGAGCGGATCGTCTATCTCTCGGTGATCCATGCGGACGTCTATGTGAACGTGCCGCATTTCGCCGGCAAATTCGGCGTCGAGCGAATGATCGAGCAGATGGGCTTCCAGGCTACGATCCTGCGCCCGGCCTACTTCATCCAGAACGACCTGATGATCGAAGACGTCATCACCGGCTACGGCACCTACACAATGCCGATCGGCACCAAGGGGCTCGCCATGATCGACGTGCGTGATATCGCCGAGATCGCCGCTCTCGAGCTGCTGCGTCGGGAACGATCCGCAGAGCCGCTTGCGCTGGAGCGGATCAATCTCGTCGGTCCGCAGACACTGACCGGGAGGGATATCGCGGCCATCTGGTCCGACGTGCTCGCCCGCCCGATCAGCTACGGCGGCGACGACACCGAAGGTTTCGAGCAGAATCTCAAGCAGTTCCTGCCTGCCTGGATGGCGTACGACATGCGCTTGATGGGCGAGCGGTTCCTGACCGACGGCATGCTGCCCGAGGCCGGCGACGTCGAGCGCCTGACCGCGCTTCTGGGCCGCCCGCTGCGTCCCTATCGGGACTTCGCCTCACAAATCGCCGGCTCCGCCTGACGGAACAGCTCTCATCATCACCAGGGTACAGAAACAGCAGGGCGGCCTTTTGAGGAGGCCCCCTGACTGGCACGGGACAAATGCGCGTTCAGCCGGAACTGCCCTACTGCAGGGTGGCCGGACCAGGCCTGTCGAGTTGGGCGATCACGTGCTCGCCACCGTCGCCACCGAGCCCATCCACGAACAGACCAGCTACGCCGTCGAAATTGGTGAGCCCGTCGAATTCAATTGCGGCGCCAATCAACTGGGCTGCCTGGAAGACAAGGTATTCGACGTCCTCGAGGGCGACGTTTTCGGCCAGGTTCCTGACCCTTACATGCTCCGCCACCGCCGTGATGCTGACGATGCCGGTCTTCCTGAAGGCGATCTGGACCGCTGAACGGACGTCATCGCGCAGTCGCGCCGAGTAATTATACCGCATCGAAACCTCCCGAAGGGAACGGTTTTCTGTTCAGATCGCACAATGCGCCAGAGACTTCGCCTTGGCAAGTCACGAATTAAATAATATCCAAATAAATCAATCGGTTAGCATAGTTATGGAAGTGTGCGCCTTACGCTGAATACCCATCAGGCTCATCATGAGCACGAGAAGCGGTTCACCCATCGCGAGGTCTTGACGCACTAGGAGCGGTTTCCTAACTATGAGGTAAATGAGTTGAATACTCATTCGACGTATTCATGGTCCAGAGCGAGGGAAGCGCGATGACTGAACTGGAACGCCCGGAACGGTTGCAGATCATGCTGACGTCAGACGAACTGGCGGCGCTGGAAAACTGGCGCTTCGACAAGCGCATGCCGAGCCGTTCGGCCGCCGTCAGGGAATTGCTGCGGCGCGGTCTTGCCGCGGATGGCTTCCTGACGGCGGAGCAAGGGGCGAAGTCGCAAGACTTCGGCATCCTGCCAACCGCCGACGGCAATGGCATTTCCGACGGCGGCAAGGAGTAGAGCGGTTCACCGCGCGCCCTGGTCCCCGCAACGGTCGGCGGTCGCCGCGCGGCGCCGGCCAGCGTAGCGGACGATAACTCTCGATTCAGAGGATGTTTGTCGTCACTTCGACGACGATCGCGGCACCTTCCAGGCTGCCATTGGTGACGTGCACGACGCGCGATACCCGCAGATCCTGCGTGGTTCCGTCGATCGACAGCGCAACGCTTTCTCCGATCCGGGGAACCGCCTGGAAAACGGCGTCCGTGGCCTCCGGCCGGTTGTCGATCGATATGCGGCAGTTGACGGTCATGAGATGTCTCCTGTGTCGGCCCGGTGGTCAACGCGGGGTCCGCGAAATGGTTTCAGGAGGCCAGATGCAACTTAACGGCGCCCGGATCCGTAACGCAGTAATTGCTCCATTGTTCATCGTAACGGAGCAACAGGGCTCGCCGGGGAGGGCGTTGGGGCTGCCCCGGCGAGCTTGATCGCTTTGCCCGGGGGCGCCGCCTCACCGAGGTATGGAGACGAGTTTCGGGGCCCGCAATTCACCGGCCATCCTTGCCGCCTGGAAAATTGTCATCAAAACCAGGATGGGCTCACCCTCGGTCGGGTTGATGGTCAGGACGATGCGGCCAAGCTCGTCGCTCATGCCGCAAGACCAGTCCTTGACGGCTATCACCTTTCTCGCGGCCATATGCCGTTCTCCTGCACGGGAGGTTCTCTGCGGGCTACGCCGTCTGGAGTTGGTCGACAGCACCCGACATTGCAACCAGCCGAAATGCGGCAAATGCGGCCAATATCATGAAAACCGCCGTGATGTTCAGGGACATCGCCGATGCAAGGACGCCCCCGTCAAAGCAACTCAGTTCCATGTCGCTCCACCCCTTCGATCCACTGTCGGCCAGGATGATGATCCTGCTTCGAGCGAAATACAAGCGCGCGCTAATACGCTGAAGCCGGCTGGCCAGTCCTGCACGCAGCTTCGAACCAGCCGAACGCTGGTTGCTTGCTGGTTCCCGCTCATGGGCTCGAACCACGATTCACGCCTTCAAAGGGCGCTGTCCTACCATTAGACGAAGCGGGAAAATGCAAGTTGCCCCCACCCCTAGCCGGTTCCCGCGCCGGGATCAACGCAATGCGGCGGCAAAGCCGACTGGAGGCGCGGTATCAGTCCGGAAAGTTGGTGACAGGTTCCTCGCAGCGGTAGACGGGGCAGCTGCCGTCACGGGTCGGGACATAGGCCGACATCGGCACCTCCGGCCAGTCGCATTCGTTGCCGAACTGCCTGACATAGCGGTCATAGGTGTTGGGGCCGGTGGTCAGCACCACGGCATGGTGACTTTGGAGCAATCGCCGGAGTTGGTCGCAACTCATCGTGCGGGTATCCGGCCTGGCTTCGGCGAGGCCGGTCGCGGCCAGCAGGATCGCTGCCGTCATCAAGGCAATTCGGCGCATCGGCATGGCTGTTCCCTCGAATGGATGTATTGGCCGAAACTCGCATCCCGGCGGGTGGTTCCGCAACCGCCGGGTGGCCGTCTGTAGCGGCGCAACCAAATGGTCCGTCGTGCATTGCTGGGGATGGATGGCAGGAAGCCCTACGAAACCCCGCAATGGCGGCCCGGAAACGGGGATCGCGAGGCCATGTGCTGTTCTTTCTGCGGCGGGCGCGGCCATAGCTATGAGGACTGTCCGCAAAGGGATGCCGACGCCGATCCAGCACCGAATGCCCCTGACCCTCCCAAGCCGGACTGATCGGCACCGGTGTGCCGCACCGGCGATATTCGCTGCGCCCCACCGGCATTCGCACATCTGCCTGAGGTCCTCGACGCCGTCCGGCTACATCCTGACCTTGCCGGTGTTACCGATTTCCGGGCGGCTGTCGCTGACCGTTGCCGCCAGCATCTTCACATAGCTGACCACGGTGCCGGGACTGTCCCAATACTGGGCATCTTTCGGCGTCACTTTAAGCACGCGGATCGAAGGGTCATCGGCACTGTCCCACCAGGCCTTGGCCGGGGTCGACCACAACTCCCTGATCTTGGCGCGGTCGTTCGAAACCGCCGCCAGACCGCTGACGGAAACATATTTCTGGCCGCCTGAATCGGCGAAGGCGAGACCGACATTGGGCTCGGCTTCGATCTCGTCGTCCTTATGGCTGTCGACATCGGTGAGGAAGTAGATTGCGTTTTCGTCGCGCACCACATGCGCCGCCATGGGTCGCGAGCGGATGTCATCGCCTTCGCGGGTGGCCAGCATACAGAAACCGATCCTGTCCATCAGCTTCCAGACCCGGTCGAGATCGCCGTCGCTCATCGTGTGCCTCCTTATTGAGCCATCCATGGGGGTGTCGGGTGCAACTCGCGCAAGCGCGCAAGGTTCCAGTGCAAGGTCCAGTCATGAACTGCCTGGACTGTTCCTGGGAGGAATGTTGGGAGGCGATTGCAACCAAAACCCACCGCGGCGCATTGGTGGCCATGCGCGCAATCCGCGCATGAGGGAGAAGGGGTCGACAGTGACAGATTTGGCGGGCTTTGATGCCTTGATCGCCATTACCGCCGATGCGCGGCTGGCGGCGATTGTCGATTCATCCTTCGATGCCATCGTCAGCAAGGATCTGAACAGCATCATCACCAGTTGGAACGCGGCGGCGCAACGCATGTTCGGCTACACCGCCGAAGAGGCCGTCGGCCGGTCCGTGCTCATGCTCATCCCCGATCATCTCAAGGACGAAGAGACCGACATCATCAGCCGGGTCCGCAAAGGCGAACTGCTGGCCAGCTATGAGACGATCCGCCGGCGCAAGGACGGCGGCCTCATCGCCGTGTCGCTGACCATTTCGCCGATCAGGAACGCGTCCGGCGAGATCATCGGCGCCTCGAAGATCGCCCGGGACATCACCGCCAGCAAGGAGAGCGAGCGCCGGATCAGGCTTTTGCTCCGCGAGGTGAACCATCGCGTCAAGAACCAGTTCGCGGTGATCCTCTCGATGATCCGGGAGACCAGCAAACGCTCGACCGATCCGCGTGAATTCGAGGAGTTGATCCGTTCCCGCATCATGGCGCTGTCGCGGTCGCACGATCTGCTGGTGAACTCGGAATGGGCCGGCGCCAGCCTCTTCGACCTCGCCCAGGAGCAGCTCAAGCCGTTCGGCCACGAGGCGCGGGTATCGCTGTCCGGACCGCTTTTGACCCTGCAGCCGAATGCCGTGCAAAATCTCGGCATGGCATTTCATGAGCTCGGCACCAACTCTTCCAAATATGGCGCGCTGGCGAGCGAGGCCGGGCGGCTCGAGATCACCTGGCGGATCGTCGAAGGCGTTTCGGACAAGCGGGAAATCCATCTGCTCTGGGACGAGACGATGCCGGTGCGTGAGGGAGAGCGGCGAGACGAAACCACGCGCAAGGGCTTCGGCACCGTCGTCCTGCAAAGGGTCGCGCCGCAATCGCTGAACGGCTTGGCTGTGCTGGATCGCAGCCCGGGCCATCTCAGCTGGTCGCTGACGGCGCCGCTGGATTCGATCATCGTTCCGCAGCTCGGCGCCGACCTGCCTGAAACCGAAACGTCCTGAGCCTTGAAGGTCGTTCCGTCAACACCAAAACGGCCGCATCCTTGCCGCACCTGGCGGTGGATTCAGGAACCGTGACCCGGTGGCCGCGTTGTGGCGTCACGCTTTCGGAGGGGACATCATGGAACAACTCGTCGAGGAATTCGGCCATTCCACCTACACCTCGTTTCCGGTCATCGCGGCGCGGCTGTTGCTGGCGACGCTCTATGGCGCGGTCATCGGTTTCGAACGCGAATGGCGCAACCGCCCGGCCGGACTTCGCACGCATATTCTCGTCTGCGTCGCCGCCGCCACCTTCGGCATCCTGACGGTCGAGATCGTGCACGCGCCGATGTTCGCGGGGGAATCGGTCAAGGTCGATCCGATCCGGGTGGTCGAGGCGGTGACCGCCGGCGTCGCTTTCCTCGCCGCCGGCTCGATCATGTTTTCGCGCGGCGAGGTGCATGGACTGACGACCGGCGCCGGCATGTGGCTGGCGGGCGCGATCGGCGTCGCCTGCGGGCTGGGTCTTTGGCAAGTGGCCGGGTTCGGCACGCTGATCGTGCTGGTCGTTGCCGGCTTTCTGCGCCGGTTCGAACGCGGACCCGGCCTTGCCGCCGGTGATGAAGGCAGTCAGGCAAAGGCGGAGAAGGAGGGGGCTTCGGCCCGATCAAAGGAAGGGCGAAGGTAATTCCGATCGCCGGGAAATGCCGTGACTGGTTTCACCGAAGAAGCCGGCCAGCAGATCGGCCGTGCGCGCCGGATTCTCCTCGGGAAAGAAGTGCCCGCCCGGCATCGCCTGGCCACGCACATCGTCGGCCCAGCCGCGCCACAGCGCCAGCGGCCCGCCTTCGCCGGCATACCAATCCGCCAATGCGCCCTGACCGCTCCATAGCGCCAGCAGCGGGCAGCGGATGCGCCGGCCGGCTGCCTTGTCGGCATGGTCGTGCTCGCGGTCGAGCGTGGCTGCCGCCCGATATTCCTCGCAGATGGCATGGGCGTGGGCAGGCGCGCGCAAGGCCTCGACATAGGCCTGACGCACTTCGGCTGGAAACGCCGATGGCGGCGAGCCCCAGCCTTTGAGCGCATTGTCGACGATCGCCTCGGCGGCGCCGGACAGGATCTTTTCCGGCAACGGCTCGGGCTGCGCCAGCAGCGACCATGGCCAATAGCCCAGCGCCAGCCTGGCGTCGGCCCGGCCCCAGGCATCGGCGGTCGGCACGATGTCGAGAACGGCGAGCCTGTCGATGCTGCCCCGATGATCGAGCGCCATGCGGTAGGCGACACGCCCGCCGCGATCATGACCGGCGACCATGAAGCTGCTGAAACCCAGCTTCTCCATCAGCCTCCTCATATCGGCGGCCATGGCACGCTTGGCATAGGGTGCGTGGTCCGGAGTGGACGCCGGACAGGAACTGCGGCCATAGCCGCGCAGGTCGGCGCAGACGACGCTGAACCGGCTGGCCAGAGCGGGGGCGATGTCGCGCCACATCAGATGCGTCTGCGGAAAGCCGTGCAGCAACAGCAATGGCGGCCCGCTGCCGGCACGCAGGCAGTATATGCCGGCATCGCCAATGTCGATTTCCGCGCTTTGAAAACCGTCGAACATGACCGCCTCCGGCACGCGCAACGGCCGGCAAACGGGTTTGGTTGCAATGCCGCCCGGCGAGGCGGCCAACCTTTTTCATCGACAGGCGTTGTCCCTGTGAAGGGAAGGTCGCCGCGGGCGACCCGTGAAAGAAAGAAGGAGGCAGCGATGAGAACTCTCGCCATCATGCCATTCGGCCTTATGCTGGTGCTGGCAGTGCCGGCCGCGGCCCAGCAGCAGAACGACAGCCAGGCGCCGCAGGCCGACAAATGCAGGGCTCAGACCGAGCAAGGGGCAAAACAGCAGCCTGAACAGCAGGCCGATAACGGCAATTTGACCGCCAAGCTCAACGACTGCGGCGGCGTGCTGAAACCACCCCCGACGGGCGATCAGGGCATGGCGGCGCCCGCTCCCGACGAAGGCAAGACGCCGGTAATCAAGCCTGGTGAAGTGCCGCCCCAGCCGCCGAAACAATAAACGCCGGCTCGTTGGTATTATCGCAGAAGCTAATGGAACCTCGTTATGTTGGGAGCGTTTTTCTCAGGACTTGAAATTTGGAGAGATTATCGTGAGAGATATTGCGACCACTGCTACGTTGCTTGCGTCGATAGCCATCGTGATTGCCTTGATTCTGCTGGCGCCGAAGAGTTTTGGCTTCGAAACTTCTCACCCGATCGTACAGGGCGAGCTTCCGGCGGAATAATCGGATCGATTATTCGGAGTAATCGGATCGATTATCCGGAGTAATCGGATCGATGATTCGGAGTGATCAGGACCGATTTGCACGAAGCAGGCGAGGCACGATGCCCCGCCTGCCTTTTATTGAAACCGCTATCGCACCAAAACGCCGGAGTGGCTGCAGAGCGCTGCGAACGCTTCCTGTGCCTCGGCAGCACCTGTCTTGGTTTCCAGGGCGGCTTCGACCTTCTCGCGCGCCGCCTGGTAGAACGGGCCGCGCTTGGCCTGCGGCCAGTCGATCAGGATTTCGCTGGCATCCTTGAGCGTGGCGACGTCGCGGATCGTATCCGACCCATGCGGCTTGATCCGCATCGGTGTGGGCAAAATGAGATCAGGCATGGCCCCTGTTCCAACTACTGGAGGAGTTTTGCTTCGCGCGCGGCGTCGATCATCGCCCGCATCGCTTTTTCCGCCGGCGTCCAGCCATCCAGCGCATCGCGGCAACTGCGCAACGCCGCCCGGTAGCGCCGACCTTGGCCAGCCGGCCAGTCGCCGAGGCATTCCAGGCCTTCCCAGGCGCTGCGGATGATGCGCTCGCGCTCAGGCGCGAATTTTAGCCTGATCGGGCGGGGAAACATCTTGTCGTTCAACGGTTGTCTCCATGATTGCCGCAAGTCGCTGGGCGACACGCGTGAGAGGCATCCGGTAACGTCGGCGGCAGGGCAGGGTTCCCGTCCCCGGAGATCAAATCTCAGCGTCGATGTCCGACAGCGATCTCGGCGTCGGCGCTTCGGCGTTGTGCGCCGCTGGGCGGTCGTGCTCGAACTGTTCGGTGCCGGACAGAGGGTGCAGCCAGGTCTCGCGCCTGGAGGTCCACAATTCATATTCGGGCACGAGATCGGTCGGCGCGATGTCGAGGCTGCCGATTGCCACCTCGGCCTCGTTGTCGTCGACCCAGGCGACGCGGCCGCCGCAGGTCGGGCAAAAGCTGCGCGTGCCATAGGAGCTGACGAGGCCGGTGGTCTCGAAGGCCTCGCGCGGCCAGATGGCAAAGGCCGAATAGACCGAACCGCCGGCCTTTCGGCAATCCTTGCAGTGGCACAGGCCGACGCGCAACGGCGGGCCGCTGACCTGGAACTGCACGCCGCCGCACAGGCAGCTGCCGGTCCTGCGTATGGTGTCGGACATGACAACCTCCCTCAATGCGTGGCGCTGCGGGCCGGGTGGGACAGATGCTCGTCTGCCGTTTCGTTGGCCAGGATGAGAAACCGGGAAAAAGACATCCTGTTCACCGTACCACCAGGCCCGGTTGACACGGCCCGCAGCATCTTCAACGCCGTCCAGGCGAAATGGTTTCGGGCCTAAAGCGCGCCACGCCCGAACGAGTTCAGACGACCCGCTTCATGCATGTCGTTCTCCCAAAACCGAGATCCACTTTTGGGCGACATCGCTAGCCGCGGGCCGCCATATGGGCGTCGAGCTTCTTGCGCGATGGGCCGTAGCGCTTGATGATGGTCTGTGCCTCGCTTGGCGGAATGCCGTATTTGCGGGCAAAGGCGGCAACCTCGTAGGGCTCTTCACTCGAGACCTGCTTGCGGTCCTGCTTCGTCTTCGACTTGTCGTCAGCCATCTCAGGCCTCGCTTTCTGTTGTCGGGACGCGCAGCCTTCGGCGCCCGCGATCAACACGACATAACACAGATTGGCGCCGCCGGTTCCACCAGACGACACGGCCTGGGCTGCGATAGGCCTGTATCAGGCCGATGGCCGCATGGGGTCGGCGCCGCCAGCCTGGTCGCCGTCACATTCGGAGCATGCCGCGCTGAGGCCGGGGCAGCCGCGCCGGTGCGTGCCGGCGGGGCAGCAATGGCCGTTGGAACTCGTCCAGCGCGGGCATTCGAAGACTTGGCCAGCGCCACCGCAGCCGCTGCACTCCAGCGGCGCCGACCGCACGCTATGAGATATCGCCCCAAACCTGACGCTTGTACGCAAATTTCAGCCCACCCAAAATCGCTGCGCCGGCACGCCGGTGCATTAGCCCCGACTAACGATAGCACTTTCGTGATTACCAACAAGTTTCAATCGCGGGCGGCGCCGGAAGCCGTTCGGGCCGTCGTCAGGCCGGCTTCAGCCGCATCGCGGCGAGATACATGAGCGCCGAGGCGGCCTGCCCGCGGTCCCAGCCGGCGGCCTCGACCTTGCGGAGCAGGGCGTCGAGATGCGGAACCAGCACATCCCTGCATTCCTGTTCGTAGGCGGTGCTCGTCGCCGGATGCCGCGGTGCGCCGATGGTCAATGCCTTGGCCATGTCCGATTCCCCCTTTGAGCGAGCAATAATATACCGTCAGCCGGCAAACCGAAAATCGCTCTTGCCGTACGGTGTGACGCTTCGGAAGCCCTCTGCGATCCTCTCGAGAAAAATTGGCCTGATGTGTCGGATCTGGCGCCCGTCGCGCGTCCTAGGAGCGAGCAACCTGCAAAGCTGGAGAACGAGCATGTCGTCGCAAATCATTCAATCGCCGTGGCAGACCGCGGCCCTTCTCATCGCCCGGCTGATCTTCGCCGGCGTCTTCCTGATGGCCGTGACCTTCAAATTCATGGGCATGGAGGCCACCGCCGGCTATATCGCCGCTGCCGGCTTTCCGTTTCCGCTGTTCCTGGCCTGGTGCGCGGCGATCCTGGAAGCCGCGCTGGTGCTGTGCTTCCTGACCGGCGCCTTCTTCTCGCAGGCAGCCCTGGTCGCCGCCGCCTATGTGCTGTTCCTCGCCCTGGCCTTCCACGGACCCAGCCACTGGGCCGGCAACCAGGCCGAGTTCGGCTTCTTCATCGACCATTTCTCGTTCCTGGCCGGACTGCTGTTTGCGGCCGTGCATGGACCGGGCAAGGTGCTTTCGCTCAATTTGGGATGGCCGGGCAGGGCTTGAGGCGAGGGCAGCGGGCCACCGCGGACGCACGCCGCCCCGCCGGAACCTCTCACAGCTGGTCGTTGTAGGGTTCCTTTATCTTGCCGACCATGCGGGCCAGCTTCGAAAAAGACGGCATCTCCGCCTCCGGCTGACACTGGTTGGCGAGTTCCAGCAGCCGGATCGGAAAGTTGACGGCGTCACGGCTGGACGCGGACATGCCTTCGGATCGCTCCTGGTTGGTTTCGCCGGCCTCGGTCTTGCGCAAGGCCAGGTCGATCTCCTCCGCCGTCAGCACCCCCTTTTGAACCAGGAGGCGGTTGATCGAGGCGACGGCCATCAGCAGGCCTTCGAGTTGCAGGTTGGCGACATTCATGACGATTGCTCCGTGGCTGGATTGAAACGCGCGAGCCACGTTTTTGCTCCGGAGGCACAGCGAGGGCGAAACCGATTTAGGAATTTTTTCTCAGAAAACGGTTGACGGGGTGAGTGCAGCTATGCTACATTTTTGTCCATGGTGCTGAGTTGCGCCAAGGACCCGCCCCCGTGAACTGACCCCCGAAAGTTGGACATCAACCTTCGGGGGTTTTCATGTCCAAACACAGCGAGAGTTTGAAGCGCACTGTTGTTGATCGTTATTTGAGTGGTGAAGAGAGCTATGCGAGCGCCGGTGCAGCCGACGGCGTAGATGC
>NZ_RZRT01000063.1:0-29844 GCF_003998295.1 Mesorhizobium sp. M7A.F.Ca.US.011.01.1.1 | reverse complement strand
CACATGAAACTGGTTCGCCGAAGCGCCAAGCGGTTGGGTTGGCGCGATGCTTCGGCGAACCCATCGTAAGGGGAAAACTGTTACCTATGTATCCGGTTCAAACTGTTACCCATCTATCGGCTGGACAGGGGCAGCGCTGACTTTGGATTGGCGTTCTCCGCTGCAAGTCGGACTTGTCGTTGGCCTAAAGCGATTGCCCTGGCACAAAGGCCGCCTCCCCTTGCGTCAGGCCCGCTTTGATGGCTGACTGTCGCGACGCGGGCCGCATTGGGGGATGGGCATGGCGACGGCGAAGCACGTGATGAAGCGCATATTGATGATGTTGGCCGGCTATTTCGTGTCGGTGCTGGTCGGCCTGATCGCCATCGTGGTGATCTACGTCGCGCTCAGTTCGCTGCCCAACGCGCCCGATTATTTCGACGCCATGGGCGTCTCGCCGATCGCGGTGCTGCTGGTGCCGCCGCTCGGCATGTTCGTCTATTTCCTGACGATCGTGGTGACCGCGCTGCAGACGCTGATCTTCGCGCTGATCGCCGAGTTCTTCTCGTTGCGCAATGTCCTGCTGCACATGGTGTTCGGCGCCGGCGCTTCGGTCGCCGGCTTCGCCCTGATCTGGCCGAGTGCACCGGAGGATATGGACCCGGAGCGCTGGGTCGACATCGGCATCATCGCCGCCGCCGGCCTTGTCGCCGGATTGCTCTATTGGCTGATCGCCGGGCGCGACGCCGGCTTCCGACGGCCACTGTTCGAACGCTAGAGGTTGAGGGCTTCTGCCTCAGCTCGACGGCGAGCGAACCGCCTCGGTGGCGTCCAGGGCTTGCTTCAGCCGCGAGTCGCGGTCGTAGACGTCGCCGAAATATTCGACCTTGCCGGACAGATCGGGCCAGGCGGTGAAATAGGCGACATAGACCGGGATGGTGCGTGTCACGTTCTCGGTCGCATGGCCATGCTTCAGCTTCTCCGCGATATAGTCCACGGAGGTGCCAAGCACCGCCGCCGCCATGCCGCGCGGGTCCTGCAGCCGCACGCAGCCATGGCTGAGCGCGCGCATATCCCGCTGGAAGAATGATTTCTGCGGGGTGTCGTGCATGTAGATCGCGTGCTTGTTGGGGAACAGGATCTTCAACTCGCCCAGCGCGTTGGCCTCGCTCGGCTGCTGACGCACGCTGTAGGGGATGTTCGAGCCATAGGCGCCCCAGTTGACCGCCGACGAAGGAATGCGCTTGCCGCGCGAATCCGTCACCTCATAGCCAGCCCGGTCGAGATAGCCCGGATCGTTGCGCAATCTCGGCAGCATCTCGTTGACGATGATCGACTGCGGCACGCCCCAATAGGGATGGAAATCGACCTGCTTGATCTGGTCGTAGAAGAAGGAGGTCTGGTTGGTGGTCCGGCCAACGACGACACGCGTCTTCAGCTTTTCCTCGCCATTGTCGATGTAGCTTGCGGTAAAGGCCGGCTGGTTGATGAAGACGCGCGGGCTGCCGAGATCGGAGGGCAGCCAGCGCAGTTCCTCCAGCGCCACTTCCACCTTCAGCAGCTTGTCGGCCTTGGATGTTCCGGCCAGCGTCGCGACGGTGCGCGGGCCGATGACGCCGTCGCCCTTCATGCCTGCCTTCTGCTGCACGGCCTTGATGACCGGGACCAGTTCCGGAACATAGACGTCGCTGGTGGCCAGCCTGGACAAGATCTCGCCATAGGCGCCGCCCATCTCGTCATCGAGATTGCGCGCGATCAGGGTCAGCAGCTTCGGCAGTTCGGGGCTGGTTTCGCCCGGCTTCAGCAACAGTTTGGGGTCGACGACGATTTCGTTTTCCGCACTGGCCTGCAGCGATTCCAGTTCGACACGCAGCGCTTGGTATTCCGCATTCTGCGGATGCCGCGACTCGAGATAGGTGCGCACTTGCTGGGTATGCGCCAGCGTCCTCAGCACGCCTTGCAAGTCGAGCGGCTTGGCCGGGAAATCATAGTAGCCGGTCATGCGGTTGGGATCGACGCGGCCGTTCTGGGCGTCGTGGGCATAGCGCAGCACACGCGCGGAAAGCGCCATCTCGAAACGGACGAGCTCTTTCAGTTGCGCATTGGCATCGGCCGACGATGCGCCGGCAGCGGGCACTTCGACCGTATAGTCGGCGGGCGTGAGGCCATAGCTTGAAGCCTCGCCAAGCACCCGCACCGCATCCTGGGCGCGGCTGTTGAGGCTGGTTCCGCTTACCCAGATGAAATCCGGATTGGCCGAGTAGTACGCGATCAGCGCCTTGGCGATGTCGGGCTCGGCTAAGAGTTCGTAGTCGCCCAAGCTGGCAACCGCATCATGAAACGCGGCACCCGTAGCCGACGGAACGAAGGCGGCGTCCTGCGGTGTCGCCGGCTGCGGCGTCGCGGCCAATGCCGAGAAGTCGACGCGAACCAGCCGGTCGGCCTTGTAGGTGTAGTAGGATGGGCTGCTGATCTTCACATTGCCGCCGCCACCACCGGACACTTTCGGCTTTGGCTTGTTCTTCGGCGGCGGGGGCGGAAACTCGCCTTTCGGCGCATGCTTGACGCCGCCGCCGAAAAGCATGTCGAAGAGCCCCTGCGCGCCTGCCTGGGGTACACCGAAAGCCAGCGTTGCCGTGATTGCCATCAGCGGCATCACGGTTGCTTTGTTTCCGAGGAATTTCATGAATCACCCGCTCCGGCCGCAACCGGTTCCCGTTCCGCACGCTAGATCGTCCCGCTCACCGCATGGCGGATGTAAGGCGCGACTATACTGATTCATACCGATTTCGTTAAGCTTTCATAAATTTTGGAAAGCCTGTTGCAGAACGGTTTCACAAGATCGTGACGGCTGGAGCGGAGGGTTGTTCCGCCCCAGCCGGAAATCTCTCGGGATCAGGCGTTGGCGCCGCCATCGATGGTCAGGGCAGCGCCGGTGACGAAGCGGCCTTCAGGGCCTGCAAGCCAGGCGACCATGCCGGCAATGTCATCGGCCTTGCCGAAACGCGGTGTTGCCATCTTCCGACGCTGATGCTCGGCGTGCGGGCCGTCGGCCGGGTTCATGTCGGTGTCGGTCGAACCGGGGTGGACGACGTTGGCGGTGATGCCGCGCGGGCCGAGGTCGCGCGCCAGCGCCTTGGTCAGGCCGACCAGCGCCGCCTTGCTGGCTGAATAGGCCGTGAGGCTGCCGTCGGTCGCCCTCTCGGCAAGGTTGCTGCCAATCGAGATGATCCTGCCGCCCTCACCCATATGCACGGCCGCCGCTTTCGAGGCGATGAATGGAGCCCGGAGATTGACCTCCATGGTCTCGTCGAAATCTGCGAGCGACAGCGTGTCGATGGGGGCGGCCCGCCAGATGCCGGCGCTGTTGACCAGGATGTCGAGCCGGCCGAAGGCGGTCACTGCGTCGTCGACGGCCTTGTCTATGGCGACCGCATCGCGGTTGTCGGCCCTGATCGCGATGGCGCGGCCGCCCTTGGCCTCGATTTCGGCGACAACCGAGCGAGCCTGCTCCTCGCCATGCACATAAGTCAGAGCGACACTGGCGCCGTTGGCCGCGAGCCGTCGCGCAATCGCCGCACCGATGCCGCGACTGCCGCCGGTGACGAGCGCGGCCTTGCCGCCCAGTTGGTTGGATGACATCGATTTCTCCTTTTGTAACGATCGATACATAAATACTGCCAGCCTTGCCCACCGGCGTCAACTTAATTATGTATCGATCAACACAGAAAAGAGCATCATGTCGGAACGAGGCCGCCCCCGCACCTTCGATCGAACCGCAGCCCTGCGCCGCGCTATGCAGGTGTTCTGGGCGCGTGGTTACGAAGGCGCATCGATGAGCGAGCTGACCGCCGCCATGGGCATCAACTCGCCCAGCCTCTATGCCGCCTTCGGCAGCAAGGAGGCGCTGTTCCTCGAGGCGACGGATTTCTATTCGCACACCGAGGGTGCCGACATCTGGCTGGCATTGGACGAGGCTCCGACCGCGCGGCAGGCGATCGAACAATTCCTGAGCCTGACGGCGAAGGCCTATGCGCAGAGCGATCGTCCGCAGGGCTGCCTGATCACGCTCGGCGCGCTGCATCAGGATTCGAGCCGAGGCGCCATCTGCGACGATCTGCGCCGTCGTCGTGCCGAAAACCACACCGCCCTGCGGAAGCGTCTCGAGCGCGGCGTTGCCGAAGGCGAATTGCCGGCGAATTTCGATGCGAGCGCCGCCGCGACCTTCTTCGCCACGGTCCAGCACGGCATGTCGATCCAGGCACGCGACGGCGCCTCGCACGATGCCCTGCTGGCGACGGTTGCCGGGGCCATGGCGGCCTGGAGGACGCTGGCCGGCGGCAACGCGGCGTGACAAACGCCGGCTGGTGTGCTCGAAATTCTGACTTGCCAGCAATGCTAGGGCCGGCAAGGCCGGGAGGGATGAGAGCGTGAAAAAGGGTTATCGCGAGCTGCTGGACGAGGCGAACGCCGTGATCGAGGTGGTTTCGCCGGAGGAAGCGGCCGGGCTGCTCGACGATGAAGACACGATCTTCGTCGATCTGCGCGATCCACGCGAAGTGGAGCGCGACGGCCGGATTCCCGGCGCCAAACATGTCACGCGCGGCATGCTGGAATTCTGGATCGACCCCGAAAGCCCTTACCACAAGCCGTTCTTCGCCTCAGGAAAGAGCTTCGTGTTCTTCTGCGCCGGTGGCTGGCGCTCGGCCCTGGCCCAAAAACGGCGCAGGACATGGGGCTTTCGCCGGTCAAGCACATCCTTGGCGGCTACACCGCCTGGAAGGCCGCCGGACTGCCGGTCGAACCCGGCGAGAAGAAGAAATAATCTCGACCGCCGCTCAGTGCAGCAGCAATGGCTCGCGATGCGTCACGAAGCCGACCGCGCGTTCAACCACGCCCTTGTCGGCGAGAATGCGGCGGTGGCCGAGCCCATCGGCCCAGTAGAGCCGCACATGGCCGCCGGCGCCGGCATAGCGCCTTGCATGATCGGCCGAGACTTCGCGGTCGTCCGGTGCGTGGATGACCAGGGTCGGCACCGGCGCCTGGGCGAGCTGACGGTCGCCGGTGAATTCGTGCAGCGGCCGGCCGGAAAGATGCTCGACCCGGTCCGCCATGGCGGCTTGCGAGCGCGGGCCGACATTCAACATATGACTGAAGTCGGCAAAGATCGCCGGCAGTGAACTTGGCGCCGCGATCAGCACCAGGCGTCCGGCCGCCAGCGGCGGGATGTTCTTGACCGAACCGGCGATGGCGTTGACGGCAACGGCGCCGCCGAAGGAATGGCCGATCGCTGCCACGAAGGGGCCGAACCACTCGCCGGCAATTCGCACCGCATCCACGGCATTGACCATGTTCAGGCGCCGGCCCTGCGACTGGCCGTGGCCGGGCAGGTCAAGCGAAACGACCCTGTAGCCGGCGGCGCGATAGCCTTCGATCAAGGCGCGCATATATTCGGTGCGCGAGCGCCAGCCATGGACGACGAGCACCGTGCCGGCGGCCGCCCTGCCCGGCTCGGGCCGGAACTCGTGCACCATGACGCAGCCGGTCGCGGTCTTCAGCCGGTGATGACGCGCCTCGGTCATGAACCCGGCCGCACGCTCGACAGCGCGGCGCTCGCCATCGCTGAGCGCCTTGACATTCGGGGTGCGGCAGAACAATTCGAACGCCGCGCGTCCGCTAAGCCGCGGCGCGACACGCTCTGCCGCACCGAACACGCCCCGGATGACCTTCAGCCCGAATGATGCCATAGTGAAAATCCATCCATACGTTCAAGCATGAACATAATAGTTCAAAGATGAACAATAAACAAGAGCTGCCTTGGGACAACCCGCGTTTCCGCAACTGGGTCGCGGTGGCGCGCGCATGCCATGTGCTGGAGCGCACGCTGGCGGTGAAGCTTGCGCCGCTCGATTTGAAACCGGCGCAGCTCGACGTGCTGATGAACCTCTATCGCCACCCCGGCATGTCGCAGCACGATCTTGCCCGCAAGCTGCTCGTCGGCCGCTCCAACATCACCATGCTTTTGCCGCAGCTGGAGGCGCGCGGCCTGCTGCGCCGCGAAGGCGATGAGAAGGACAAGCGCATCCTGCGGCTCGCGCTCACCGAGGCCGGCGAGGCGCTGCTGATGCAGGCGCTGAAAGTGCATATGGCGCTGATCGAGAAGGCGATGAGCCAGTCGACGCCGGAACAATGCGACATGATCGGCGAGCAGATGCGCAAGATCTATGATGTGCTAAAAGAGGCGTGACGACCTTTCAGCCAGACCTACCACATCGTCTTCTTCGCCCGCTCCGGCCATTCCTTGTCGTAGGTCTCGCCGTCGATGTTGCTGCGGCTGGTGATTTCCAGGATCTGTCCGGGCGTCGGCAGCGACTTCGGGTCGACGTGCCTTGCCGCGTTCCAGAGCTCGGAGCGGACGATGGCCCGGGCGCATTGGAAATAGACCGAATCGATGTCGACGACGGTCACCGATCGCGCCGCCTTGCCATCCACCATGAATGATGCGCACAGCGCCGTATCCGTGGTGATATGAGCGCGGCCGTTGACACGCAGCGTCGTGCCGGAGCCCGGCACCAGGAACAGCAGGCCGACGCGTGGGTCGCGGATGACGTTTCGCAGCGAATCGGCGCGGTTGTTGCCGCGACGATCCGGCATCATCAGGGTTTTCGGATCATGGATGCGCACAAAGCCAGCGAGATCGCCGCGCGGCGAACAGTCCAGTCCCTCCGGGCCACTGGTCGCCAGCGCGACGAACGGCGAGGCTTCGATGAAGGCGGCATATTCGGGAATGATTTGGTCGAGTTCCTTGACCAGCGAGGCCTCGCCTGGAACGCCATAGAGCGCCTCGAGCTGCTCGACCGTGGTGATGACGAACATGTTTTCGCCTCCAAACCTTTGCCGGCGCTACGCCATCTCGATGACGTTTTGACGACAGCGAGGGGAATCGATTTAGCGGTCCCGGCTCAGGCCCTTTTCCGCAAGCTCCGCGAGATAGGCTTCCCAGCGCGCATCCTTCTCGTGGCCGAGCGTATGCAGGTAATTCCAGGTGAAGATGCCGGTGTCGTGGAAATCGTCGAAGGTGATGCGCACGGCGTAGTTGCCGACTGGCTCGATCTTGAGGATTGCGACATTGCGCTTGCCGGGGACCGTCACCCGCTGATCCGGCGAATGGCCCTGCACTTCGGCCGATGGCGAGGCGACGCGCAGCAGCTCCGCCGGCAGTTCGAACGGCCGATGGTCGGGAAAGGTGACGGACAAAAGTTTGCGGTCCTTGGAGACCCTGAGCTCTTTCGGTGCGGTCATGCTGTTCGATCCCGTCTCATCCGCCCTTCTCTACGCCGCTTCGCCAAACGGGAAAAGACCTGATGAGACCGACCGACATGCGATGTCGGCGCAGGGATGTTACCAAAGATCGAGAGGCGGTATCTTGAATGAATGGCCGGATCGTATCACATAGCGGTATATAACGAAGCCGTTCACGGCCACGGGAAGCGCTTGAAGCATGGACATGATTGATCCTTTCGGCCGCACGATCAGCTATCTCCGCGTGTCGGTCACCGACCGCTGCGATTTCCGCTGCACCTATTGCATGGCCGAGGACATGGCCTTCCTGCCAAAGAAGGACCTGCTGTCGCTGGAAGAGCTCGACCGGCTGTGCACGGTTTTCATCGAAAAGGGCGTCAGGCGATTGCGCCTCACCGGCGGCGAGCCGCTGGTGCGCAAGAACATCATGCATCTCGTGCGCCAGCTGTCGCGGCATCTCGCCAGCGGCGCGCTGGAAGAACTGACGCTGACCACCAACGGCTCGCAGCTGTCGCGCTTTGCCGCCGAACTCGCCGATTGCGGCGTGAAGCGCATCAACGTGTCGCTCGATACGCTCGATGCCGACAAGTTCCACAAGATCACCCGCTGGGGCCATCTCGACAAGGTCATGCAAGGCATCGATGCCGCGCAGGCGGCCGGGTTGAAGGTCAAGCTCAACGCGGTGGCGCTGAAGGATTTCAACGACGCCGAGCTGCCCGAGATGATGCGCTGGGCGCATGGCCGCGGCATGGACCTGACGGTCATCGAAACCATGCCGATGGGCGAGATCGATGCCGACCGCACCGACCAGTATTTGCCGCTGTCGCTGCTGCGTGCTTCTCTGGAACGCCAGTTCACGCTGACCGACATCCCCTTCAAGACTGGCGGCCCGGCCCGCTACGTTCATGTCGCCGAAACCGGCGGACGCCTCGGCTTCATCACGCCGATGACGCATAATTTCTGCGAGAGCTGCAACCGCGTCCGGCTGACCTGCACCGGCACCCTCTATATGTGCCTCGGCCAGGAAGACGCAGCCGACCTGCGCTCGCCTTTGCGCGCCTCCGAAGGCAACGAACTGGTCGCCGAAGCGATAGACGAAGCGATCGGCCGCAAGCCGAAAGGCCATGACTTCATCATCGACCGCCGCACCAGCCGCCCATCGGTATCGCGCCATATGAGCGTCACCGGCGGCTGATCTTCCCGCCGATCTGTGCAAGAATTGCCGTGCGGTCATCGACTTCGGGGCAAGACATGCGGCGGTTCTTTTCATTCGGAACGTTTTTCGCTGCGATCGCGGCGAGCACGGCAATTGCCGCGCCGTTCACCTATGTGAACGAGCGCTTCGGCACCGTCTGCACCTTTCCCGACGAAATCTTCACCGAGCACCAGCCCGAGCCCGACAATGGCGACGGGCAGGAATGGCTGAGTGCCGATGGTGCCAGCCTGATCTGCTCGGGCATCCTCAACATCGACGACGATACGCCGAAAGGCTTTGTCGCTGCGGAGAAGGCGAGCAACGAGCCGGGCTACAAGGTGACCTACAGCAGGGCCGGAAAGGACTGGGCAGTGCTGTCGGGCTTGAAGCATGGAAAGATCTTTTACGAGCGACGTCTGTTTGGGAAAGACGGCATCATCCGCACGGTCTGGGTCGACTATCCACCGGCACTGAAGTCGAAATACGATCCGCTGGTCGGCGCCATTGCCGGCAGTCTCAAGGGACCATGAACGTTTCGGACACACCCCAGAAAAAGTCTTGTTCGCGAACCGCAGCCGGATTTACGGCCAGTCTGTTCCAGCCTAGCCTTTCTCTGGAAGCGGCTCTTCGCTCACAGGGGGAATATATCATGCGCAAACTCGTTCTTTCTCTAGCCTTGCTTGGTCTCGCGGCCGCGCCCGCAGCGGCGCAATCGATCGGCGGCACCTATACCGTCGCCGGCACCAACTTCGACGGCTCGGCCTATGGCGGCGAAGCCACCATCACGCTGACCAGCGGGACGACCTGCGCGATCCATTGGGAAACCGGTGGCTCATCTTCCGACGGCATCTGCATGCGCAACGATGATGCCTTCTCGGCCGGCTATGTCATGGGCAAGGATATCGGCCTCGTCGTCTACAAGATGACGGACGACGGCTCGCTGCATGGTCTGTGGACCATCGCCGGCAAGGAAGGCAATGGCACCGAGGTGCTGACGCCGAAGAAGTAAGTTCTGCCGCCATTGCAGGTGATCTTCTGGGCCACAAACAAGGCTGTGGCCCAGCCCTTTGCTGTTGCTGTTTCATGCTCGCCTGTTACAGGCTTGCTGCCTAAATCGCGTCGCGTTTGAACGGATTCAGGCGACGCGCTTTAGGTCTTTGTTTCTTATGCATGCCGTTTCCCAAAAATCGAGGTCACTTTGGGCGACATGCATTAGCAGAACCGGTAGCCGTCTTGCCCCTGTCACCAAATATTCGCGGCGCGTTGTTCATGATGGTGGCGATGGCCGGCTTCTGCCTCAACGACGCCATCACCAAATACTCGTCACAATCGATGAACATGGCGCAGGTCATGTTGATCCGTGGGGCTTTCGCTTCGCTTTTCGTTGGCTTGCTCGCCTGGCAGCGCGGCGCGCTCGCCCGCCCGGGCTCGATGCTGCAGCCTCTGGTGGCCCTGCGCGTGATCAGCGAGGCCGGTGCCACGGTGAGTTTCCTCGTCGCCCTCGCCCATCTGCCGATCGCCAATGTTTCGGCGGTGCTGCAGGCGCTGCCGCTGGCGGTGACGATGGGAGCGGCACTTGTCTTCGGCGAGGCTGTCGGCTGGCGGCGCTGGCTGGCCATCGCCATCGGATTTGCCGGTGTGCTGATCATCGTGCGGCCGGGCTTCGAAGGGTTCAGCATCTACTCGCTGTCGGCGCTGGCCAGCGTCGCCTGTTGTGCGGTGCGCGATCTCGCCACCAAGCGGATCCCCAAGGCCATTCCGACATTGCTGGTGTCGACGGCAACCGCGCTTGCCATGACCATCGTCGGTGCCGCGCTGTTGCCGGCCATGGGCGGCTGGACGCCGATGACGGGCAACAGCACAGCCCTGCTGGCCCTGGCGGCGGTGCTGGTGATTATCGGTTACCAATTCATCATCATGGCGATGCGGGCCGGCGACATCTCCTTCATCGCGCCGTTCCGCTACACGGCCCTGATCTGGTCGATCCTGCTTGGCCTGTTCATCTTCGCCGACATTCCCGATCTGCCGATGATCGTCGGCGCCACCATTATCATCGGCTCCGGCCTCTATGCGCTCTACCGTGAGCGGATCGTCGGCCGGCGCAAGATCGTCGCCGAAAGCACGGGGCCGACCATGGTGCCGGACGGCATCTAGTCAGATCATTGAAGGTTCTTGTGATTTCCGACGGCTGGCGTACAGGCTTCGTGGCATGAAGCGAAATGTCTTGGGGATCATCCTGGCCGGTGGCCAGTCGAGGCGGATGGGCGGCGGCGACAAGAGCCTGCTGCCGCTTGGCGATGGCTGCCTGCTTGACCAGGTCGTGTCGCGCTTCACCCCGCAGATCGAATCGCTGGCGCTCAGCGCCAATGGCGACCCTGCAAGGTTCCTGCGCTTTGGCCTGCCGGTACTTGCCGACACGGTGACCGGCTTTGCCGGGCCGCTTGCCGGGATCCTCACCGGCCTCGAATGGGCCGCCGCCAATACGTCTTGCAAGGCGATCGTCAGCGCTGCCGGCGACACGCCCTTCCTGCCGTTGAACCTTGTCGAGCGTCTGGCAGCGGCCGTCGCTCAAAGTCCCGGTTCGATTGCCGTTGCCCGCTCGGCCGGCAAGCGGCACCCGACCTTCGCCCTCTGGCCGATCGGCTGCCGCGATGCCTTGCGGCACTTTCTGGTCGATGAGGATATCAGGCGGGTGTCGGCTTTCATCGACCGGCACGGTTTTGTCGAGGTGGAGTTCCCGGTTCCGCCATCGGCGGGGGTCGATCCTTTCTTCAACATCAACGAGCCGGACGATCTTGTGTCTGCCGAGCGTCTGTTGCAGAGCATCAAGCCATGAACAGACGCGTCTTCGGCATCACCGGCTGGAAGAATTCCGGCAAGACGACTTTGACCGAAAGGCTGGTCACCGAACTTGTCCGGCGCGGCTGGAAGGTATCGACGGTGAAACACGCCCATCATGATTTCGACATCGACAAACCGGGTGCCGACAGTTTCCGCCACCGGCAGGCCGGCGCCACCGAAGTCGCGATCGTCTCCGGCGTTCGCTGGGCACTGATGCACGAACTGCGCGGCGAGGATGAGCCGACATTGGAGACTGTCCTGTCGCGGCTTGCCCCTTGCGACCTTGTGCTGGTCGAGGGCTACAAGCGCGAAGCCCATGACAAGATCGAAACCCGCCGGCTGGATGCGAAGGACCGTACGCCGCTTTCGGCGGAGGATCCCAACATCGTCGCTGTCGCCGCCGATTTTGCGATTGAAGGCGAGCTGCTGCCGGTATTCGATCTCGACGATGCAAAATCGATAGCCGACTTCATCGAGCGCACCACTGGGCTCGTTGCTTGAGCGCTGACGCAACGGCAGAATAGCCTTGCCCATTTTTACGGTTTTGCAGTTGCTTTTTTCTTGGAAAGAGTGGGAGTATCGCGCCAGCGGGCGGTCAAAAGCACCGCCCCACAGAGCCGTTCGGAACGACGGCCGGGACCATAAAGAGAGGACCATAATGCGTATTTCACTGCGTATCGCGCTTGCCGCATCGGCCGCGCTGCTGACGCTCGGCGTCGCCCAGGCCCAGGAAAAGACCCTGAGGATCGGCACCGAAGGCGCCTACCCACCCTTCAACAACCTTACCGCCGATGGCCAGCTCGTGGGTTTCGACATCGACATCGCCAAGGCGCTTTGTGATGAGATGAAGGTCAAGTGCACCTTCGTCGCCCAGGATTGGGACGGCATCATTCCCGCCCTTCAGGCCGGCAAGTTCGACGCCATCGTCGCCTCGATGTCGATCACGCCGGAGCGGATGGAAAAGGTCGACTTCTCGCACAAATACTACAACACGCCGTCGGCGCTCGCCGTGCCGAAGGACAGCACGCTGAAAGGCGTGACCAAGGAAGATCTCGCCGGCAAGACCATCGGCGTCGCCACCACCACTACGCATTTCAACTATGCCTCGAAGACCTACACCGACAGCACCGTGAAGGGCTATCCGAGCAGCCCCGAGGAGCAGGCAGATCTTGCCAATGGCCGTCTCGACGCCATCGAGGACGATATTGTCGTGCTGCAGCAGTTTCTGGATTCGCCTGACGGCGCCTGCTGCAAGATCCTCGGCCAACCTTCGCCGCAGCCGGTCGAGATCTTCGGGCCTGGCGCCGGCATTGCCGTGCGCAAGGGCGAAACCGACCTGGTCAACAAGCTCAACTCGGCCATCGACGCCATTCGCGCCAATGGAAAATACAAGGAAATCAACGACAAGTACTTCAAGTTCGACGTCTACGGCGCCGAGTCCTGATAAATACGGTCAAGACGGCGGGGAATTTCCCCGCCGTCTTTCTATTCGTCTTGGGAATGCCGTGGAGATAAGACCGGTCGATGCCAGCCCAGAGCATATGGACACTTCTCAGTTGGGGACCCGAAGGCTGGCTTGACGATATTGCCTATGGCGCACTGATCACCATTGCGCTTGCGCTTGCCACGCTGCCCATCGGATTGACGATCGGCTTTTTCATTGCACTCGCCAAGCAGTCCGAAGAACCCTCGTTGCGCCTTGCCGCCAACATCTACACCACCGTCTTTCGCGGCCTGCCGGAGTTGGTGACGCTTTTCCTGTTCTTCTTCGGCATGCCGATCCTGCTGCAGCATCTCGTCAGGTATTTCCGGCCGGACACCACCATCGACGTCAACAGCTTCGTCGCCGGCATGATCGTGCTTGCGCTGATCTTCTCGTCCTATGCCAGCGAGGTTTTTCTTTCCGCCTTCCGCGCCATTCCCAAAGGCCAGTATGAGGGCGGCTATGCCATCGGTCTTTCGAACTGGCTGACCATGCGCAAGGTGATCGTGCCGCAGCTGTTGCGCATCGCGTTCCCCGGACTGGAAAACTGCTGGCTCAGCCTGCTCAAGGACACGTCCCTGGTATCGGTCGTCGGCCTGGCCGAAACGCTGCGCAATGCCAGCATTGCCGCCCGCGTCACCAAGCACGCTTTCCTGTTCTTCGGCGTCGCCTCGCTGGTGTTTCTTGGCCTGGCCGTCCTGTCGTCCTTCGCCACCAGCGCGATCCTGCGCTCGCTTGGCCGGCGGGAGGCGCAGCGATGAGCGCCACGGCCACCATCGTCGAACGGCCCCCGCCCCGGGCGCGCGGCTGGCCGCGCAGGCGTATTGCCGGTTATGCGCTGGTCTGCCTGTGGATTTTGTTCGGCATTGGCATCGTCAGCTATCTCTTCCTTGCCTGGAACCCTGAGTTCTTCGCCAAATATGCGCCGGCTTATTTGAGCGGGCTTGGGGTTACGCTCGCGCTGGTTTCCATATCGATGGTGCTCGGCGCGATCCTGTCGGTGCCCGTCGCTTACGGGCGCATGTCCAAGAACCGGATCCTGTCCGGCCTCGCCTATTGCTACGTCTATTTCTTCCGCGGCACGCCGCTGCTGGTCCAGACTTATCTCGTCTATTACGGATTGGGCTCGTTCAGGGTCGAGCTCCAGTCGATCGGCCTCTGGGACTTTTTCAAGGACGCGTTCAATTGCGGCGTCTTTGCCTTTGCGCTCAACACCGCCGCCTATCAGGCCGAGATTCTGCGCGGCGCCATCGAGAGCGTGCCAAGAGGGCAATGGGAAGGGGCGGCATCGCTTGGCCTGCACAAGTTGCAGACCTTGCGCAAGATCATCCTGCCGCAAGCCTTGATCGTCGCCTTGCGGCCCTATGGCAACGAACTGATCCTGATGGTCAAGGCGTCCGCCATTGTCGCCATCATCACGGTCTATGACCTGATGGGCAATGCAAAGCTCGCCTTCGCCAACTCGTTCGACATCCAGGCCTATATCTGGGTCGCCCTCGTCTATCTGGTGATGGTCGAGATATTGCGCCATGGCGTCGAATGGATCGAGCGCCGGATCACCGTCCACCTGAAACGCTGACAATTTTCAATTCAGCTGCACCAGTCGATCCTGCCCCACGCATCTTGACGAATTGCGCGCAGAGCCTAGACGTCTCGCAGCAAATTCCGTTTCCATTCTGAAGGGCAGGCTCATGGCATCTGTTGCATTTCTCGGTCTTGGCGTGATGGGCTATCCGATGGCCGGGCACTTGAAGAACAAGGGCGGCCACGACGTCACCGTTTACAACCGCACCAAACCCAAGGCCGAGCAATGGGTTGGCCAGCATGGCGGCAGCCTTGCGGCGACGCCGGCGCAGGCCGCCGAGGGCAAGGATTTTGTCTTCTCCTGTGTCGGCAATGACGACGATCTGCGTTCGGTGACGGCGGGTCCGGAAGGCGCCTTCAAATCGATGAAGAAGGGTTCGGTCTTCATCGACAACACCACGGCCTCGGCCGAGGTCGCTCGCGAGCTGGCGGCGGCGGCGGAAGCCGGCGGGTTTTCGTTTCTCGATGCGCCAGTCTCGGGCGGCCAGGCCGGCGCCGAGAATGGCGTGCTGACCGTCATGGTCGGCGGCGAGCAGGACGCTTTCGACAGAGCGAAGCCTGTTATCGACGCTTTTGCCCGCATGGTCGGCCTGATGGGGTCGGCCGGTGCCGGGCAGCTCACCAAGATGATCAACCAGATCACCATCGCCGGCCTCGTGCAGGGGTTGGCTGAAGGCATCCATTTCGGCAAGAAGGCCGGGCTCGACATCGAGAAGGTGATCGAGGTGATTTCCAAGGGTGCCGCCGGCTCCTGGCAGATGGAGAACCGCCATAAGACGATGAATGCCGGCAAATATGATTTCGGCTTCGCCGTCGACTGGATGCGCAAGGATCTCGGCATCTGTCTGGCCGAGGCCGACCGCAATGGCGCCAGACTGCCGGTGACAGCACTTGTCGACCAGTTCTACAAGGATGTGCAGGCGATGGGCGGCAAGCGCTGGGACACGTCCTCGCTGCTGGCGCGTCTCGAAAAATAGGTTTCAGCGGTGGCAGCGCTCTCGCCTCAATCCAGTGCCGGAGAAATTGTCGCCCATCTTCGCGCTATCGGATCGGAGGAGAACCGCCTCGGCATGTTGCGCTACGGCATCAAGATCGACCGTGCGCTTGGTATCTCGCACGGCATGCAGCGGCAGATCGCCAGGAAGATCAAACGCAACCACGAGCGCGCCTTCGAGCTATGGGACACCGGCATCATGGAGGCGCAGTTCATCGCCTCCGTCACGGCTGACCCGAAACGGTTTTCTGCTGAAGATGCAAGACGATGGGCGGCCAGCTTCGACTCCTGGGACATCGTCGACGGCGTCTCCGACCTCTTTGTCGACACGGACGCCTGGAAAGAACTGATCGCCGAGTTCGCGGCGGACGAGCGGGAATTCGTTCGGCGCACGGCCTTTGCCATGATGGCCTGGTCTGTCGTCCACCGGAAGGAGGAGCCGGAGATGACCTTCCTCGCCTTCCTGCCGATCATCGAAACGCATGCCAACGACAGCCGCAATTTCGTGAAGAAAGCCGTGAACTGGGCGCTTCGGTCGATCGGCAAACGATCAATGGACATGCACGGCGCTGCCCTGGCTGTCGCCGAACGATTGGCGCAGTCGGCAGACAAGACGGCGCGCTGGATCGGCAAGGACGCCGTAAGGGAGCTGTCCAATGCCAAGACGCTCGCGCGGATCGTCGCCAGGAAAGGCTGACGGCGCGGAAATCCGCTTTCCGGCATGTCTGGATCTCGCCGACATGTGAAGTGGCTGCCGGCATGTGATGCGGCTGCCGACATGTGATGCGGCGGGAGCGTTGACGTCGTTGACAGCGGCGTCTTTACTTGAGCTTCAAAGGGACGCGGCCAATGAGCAATCCTCCCAAATCAATCCTGGCCTTCGCAGCGGCATTGTTTGTGTCCGCGGCCACCGATGCCTCGGCCGAGACCGCGCACATATTCTGGAAGGATCTGCGTCCGGCTACGCAATCCGCCGCCGAAAACGTCGGGCTGCCGATGATCGCGGCAAAATTGCCCGACCATGGCGAGACGCTGTCCCTCAACCTGCAGGACAAAAGCATTCAGCTAGCCGGCTACGCATTGCCGGTCGATCGCGACGGCGATCTTGTCTATCAGTTCCTGCTGGTGCCGTGGACGGGTGCGTGCAGCCACATGCCAACGCCGCCCCCCAACCAGATCGTGCTGGTCACGCCGGCACGTCCCTACAAAATGTCCGAGGCCTATCAGCCGGTCGCGGTCACCGGCGCGCTGAAGCCGGACATGGAGAAGAGCCAGCTGTTCATCCTCGACGGCGTCAGCGTCATCCAGTCTGGCTACAGCGTCCGCAAGGCAGACGTGGTCGCCGTCGGCAGCGTACCGGACACCGTCACCCTGCCGGTCAATTCGCCCTGGAGTTTCCTCAACAAAAAGAAGAACTAAGCAGGACAACCTGCTGCAGCTCAGGCGGCGTTGGCACCCGATTCCTTGTCCAGCACCATGTAGTCGAGCGGGATTTCGGTCGTGTACTTGATCTGCTCCATGGCGAAGGACGACGACACGTCACGGATTTCGATCTTGGCGATCAGCCGCTTGTAGAAGGCGTCATAGGCGGCGATGTCTGGAACCACGACCCGCAGCAGATAATCGACGTCACCGCTCATGCGGTAGAACTCGACCACCTCGGGAAACTCCTGGATGACTTCCGAGAAACGCCGCAGCCATTCATGGCTGTGCGAATTGGTGCGGATCGACACGAAGACGGTGACGCGCACATTGACCTTTTCATGGTCGAGAATGGCAACGCGCCGCTTGATGACGCCTTCCTCCTCGAGCTTCTGGATGCGCCGCCAGCAAGGTGTTGTCGACAGCCCGACTTTCTTGGCGACGTCGGCGACCGCGAGTGTCGCGTCCTCCTGCAAAAGGCGGAGAATTTTTCTATCGAGGCGGTCCATATTTTGCTCCCCAGGGGAATAGATTGGCTATACTCCCCCTTATTCCGACCTTTCACAAGAAAGAAATTCTGCCAATTGACGGAAAAGCGAGTGATTTCTTGCTGTAAGGTCAGCCGAGGCGATATCGGATTTCCGAACGCAGAAAAGGCAGCAAATCCATTTCAAACCATGGATTCTTCTTCAGCCAGCCGGTGTTGCGCCACGAGGGATGCGGCAGCGGCAGCACTTTCGGACCGACGGAATTCTCCCAGATGGAGCGCCAATCCATGACCGTTTCGGTCAGGGAGGGCCGGCGCGCCGCACCCATGTGCCAGGACTGCGCATAGATGCCGATCGTCAGCACCAGATCGATCCGTGGCATCGAGGCCATCAAAGGTGCGCGCCAGGCCGCCGCGCATTCGCGCCTCGGCGGCAGATCTCCCCCCTTGGCATCCTGGCCGGGAAAGCAGAAGCCCATCGGGACGATGGCGAATTTTTCGATATCGTAGAATTCGTCGCTCGTCACGCCAAGCCAACTGCGCAAGCGATCGCCGGAGGCGTCGGTGAACGGCATGCCCGACAGATGCACCTTGGTGCCGGGCGCCTGGCTGGCGATCAGGATACGAGCGCTGGACGATGGGCGCAGCACTGGTCGTGGCTCATGCGGCAACGGCTTGCCGGCCGGATCTTCCACGCAGATACGGCAGGCGCGGACCCTGGCGACGAGGTTTTCGAGTTCGACAGTCATTCTCAGGCTGATGCACTCGCTCGGCTGGAGACGGCCTGATGCCAGCGCAACACATTCGCGCAGTCATCGGGCACCTTGATGCGTGCCGGCTTCATGAAGTCGACAGCGATCAGGCCGGTGATGTCGGCGATCGAATAGCTGTCGCCGGCGATGAACTCCCGGCTGCCCAGTTCTCCATCCAGCAACCTGAGGAACGCCACGGCCTTCGGCTTGTTGGCCTCGCCCCATTCGGAGACTTGCGGGATTTCCCATTCCTTCATGGCCGGATGGGTGTGCCGGAAGGCCTGCGTGACGCAACTGAGCAAATTGAATTCCATCCGCCTCTGCCACATCTCGACCTGCGCCTTGCCGAGTGCGCCACGCCCGAACAGGGCCGGTTCGGGATGCAGTTCCTCGAAATAGCGGCAGATGGCGACGGATTCGGTGATCACGGTGCCGTCGTCGAGTTCCAGCACCGGCAGGCGCTGCAAGGGATTGCGCGAGCTGACCGCCTGTTGCCTGTGTTCGAGCGCCCCCATGTCGATGGGCACCTGCGGAACCTCGATGCCTTTCTCGGCCAGGAAAACGCGGACCCGCCGTGGATTGGGCGCCCGGCCCCCGTCGAAGAGTTTCATTCCATCCTCCTGTTCGTTCTCGGTTCCAGTTCCAGGACGCGCATCACCAGAAGCGAAAAATCTCGCGCACGGCATCGCCGATCGAGGCCAGTGTGCCGTGCTTCTTCTCGACGACTTCCCCGTGATGGCTGTCTCGCCAGTTCTGCGGCTGGTCGAACGTTCCCGCCCAGATGCCGGCCTTTCCCGCCCGGGCGACGGCCTCCTCGCTCTCGAAGTCGCCATAGGCAACCGCCCAGCCGGCCTCGACCTGCGCGCGGTTGAGATTCTTGCCGCCGGCGGTGCAGTCGCCGAGCAGCCGGCCATAACGATCACGCTGCCAGCCGGTACAAGAGACGGGCTTGCCGGCGATCAGGCGAACGAGCGACTGACGCGCAAGCGTGCCGCAGGAATAGTCCGCGCCGTTCTTGCGGCAGGTCTGCGTATATTCCGGAGCATCGATGCCGCGCATGCGGATACGCTCGGTGCCAAGCGTGATCGAATCGCCGTCGTTGATGATTGCCACGCCTTGCGTCTTGCGTGTCTCCACCCGGTCGAGGCGGGCCGCCAGCAGGATCAGCAGTCCGAGGATGATGACGGCAAGCCCGTAATCCACCAGCCGGCGCCACAGGCTTCTGGGGCGCGCAACGTATCGCCGGCGCGGTCTTGGCGACCATGAGCGGCTCATATGGCAAACGGTTGGTTAATCATTCGAACGTAGCTTAACACTTGGAAACCGCTGCTCGCATAAATTGAAGTTTTGATGCCCTTGCAACGCTCGAACACAGCGGACAAGTTCATTGTGGACCGCAGGAAACCTCATCGCAACAGCGATGTGGCGCGCGCGGTGCGCAAGACGCGTGACCGTCTTTCGCAGCAGGCCGGCAATCCCGATTTCGATCGCGAACTGTTGAAGCTGCATGCCCGCGCGATGACCAGCGGCGCCATCGCCATCCCGCTTCTTGTTCTGGCGATCGCGGCGGCCGGCCGGATGGCCGGAATCGGCAACGAGATCGGGCTCTGGGCGCTGTTCACCCTGACCTGCTACACCATCGTTGCCTTCATGGCGCGGCGCATCGAGCGCACGGAAGCTTCCGAGCTCAACCCTTCGCAAGCACGACGGGAATTCCTGATCGGCCATTTCCTGTGCGGTCTCGGCTGGGCATGGTTTGTGTGGCTTGGCTGCAGCGTCTGCGAGGTCGATCCGTTCCACATCGTCAAGGCCGTGGTGCTGTTGTTCGCCATGGCGGCGACCGCGGTGATGACCTCGTCTCTGCGCGGGGCGCTGTTGGCCACCTTTGCCGTTCCCGTGGCGCTCTACGCTTATGCCGGCGCCAAGCTATGGATGCCGGTCGAGGCGATCATGGCCGCGCTGCTGGTCATGTCGCTGCCGTTCTTCGCCTATGTGGCCCGGCATCTCAACCATTCGTCCCTGATGATGTTGTCGTTCCGCTCCGAAAAGGATGCGCTGATCGCCGAACTGGAGACGGCGAAATCGATGTCGGACGAGGCGCGGCGGCGGGCCGAGGACGCCAATCTGGCGAAATCGCGGTTCCTCGCTTCGATGAGCCACGAATTGCGCACGCCGCTCAACGCCATTCTCGGTTTTTCCGAGGTGATGTCGAACGAGGTGCTGGGGCCGATGAGCAATCCCACCTATCGCGACTACGCCCATGACGTGCACGAATCCGGCCAGCATCTGCTCGATCTGATCAACGAGATCCTCGACCTGTCGCGCATCGAGGCCGGCCGCTACCAGCTCAACGAAGAACCGGTGATGCTGCTTGGTATCGTCGAGGACTGCTGTCACATGATGGAGTTGAGGGCGCGCAACAAGGATATCCGGGTCGTCCAGGATTTCGAGCACGAACTGCCGCGCCTTTTCGCTGATGAGCGTGCGGTGCGACAGATCACGCTCAACCTTCTGTCGAATGCCATCAAGTTCACCGCCACCGGCGGTGAAATCCGTGTCCGCGTTGGTTGGACGGCGGGCGGCGGACAATACATTTCGATCAAGGACAACGGTCCGGGCATACCGGAAGACGAGATCCCGATCGTGCTTTCCGCCTTCGGCCAGGGCTCGATCGCGATCAAGAGCGCCGAGCAAGGCACCGGGCTTGGCCTGCCGATCGTGCAAGGGCTGCTCGCCATGCATGGCGGCGAGTTCGAGCTTCATTCCAAGCTGCGCGAAGGCACCGAGGCGATCGCCATCTTCCCACTGAGCCGGGTGATGGAGGAACTGCCAGCACTGCCGACCGCGGCGGTGGCGGCTCGACGACGCTAATCCGGCAAGACTCTAGCCGCGTACCGCAGCTGCCATGCCCGAACTGGTCAGCGCGGCGGCCTTGACCAGACCCGCGGCAAGGGCGGCCCCTGCCCCTTCGCCATGGCTGATGCCCAGATCAAGCAACGGGCGCAGGCCGAGCCTTTGGGCGGCGCGTGCATGCGCGGTCTCTGGCGACAGGCTGGCCAGAAGGCAATGATCGAGCGCGGCGGGATTGACGCCATGCAGTACCGCTGCGGCTGCCGTGGCGGCCAATCCGTCAAGCAGCAGCGGGATCTTCTGCATGCGCGCGGCAAGGATGGCGCCGGCGATCGCCGCGAATTCACGGCCGCCGACCCGGCGCAGCGCCTCGAGCGGGTCGCCGAGATGGCCGCCATGAAAAGCCAGCGCCGCATCGACCACGTCGGCCTTGCGTGCCTGCATCGCCGCATCGGCGCCCGACCCCGCGCCGACCCAGTCGAAGCCCCTGCCCCCGAACAGCGCCGTAAACAGGGCGGCAGCGACGGTGGAGTTGCCGACGCCGAGATCGCCCAGGCACAAAAGATCGGTCCCGCCGGCGATCGCTTCCATGCCGAAGGCCATGGTGGCGGCACAGCCGCGCTCGTCGAGCGCGGCATCCTCGGTGATGTCGGCGGTCGGGATGTGCAGGGCGAGATCGAAGACCTTCAGTCCGAGGTCGTTGGCGATGCAGATCTGGTTGATCGCGGCACCTCCGGCGGCGCAAAGCTCGACCGCATTGGCGGTCGCCGCCACCGGCCGTGGCGAAATGCCGTGGCGCGTGACGCCGTGATTGCCGGCAAAGACCGCCATCAGCGGTCTTGTCACCGCGGGCGGGGCCCGCCCGCTCCAGGCTGCCAGCCAGGCGGCGATGTCCTCGATACGGCCAAGCGAATTGCCTGGTTTGTCGGCCTTGGCAAACAGCATGCGCACGCGGGTCTCGGCTGCCGTGTCGGCCGCCGGCAGATTGGCCAACAGGTTGCGAAAATCGTCGAAGGGCAGTGCGCTGGTCATCTTGTTGTCGATCATTCCCTGGAGTTGGTGAGCGGCATAGCCGCCTTGCGAGGTTGGCACAACCTCTGGGATGATGGGCCTGCATTTGACGCAAAGCCGGCCCCGAAGGGCGCAATCGCGAGGGCTTGCATTGGCTTTGCCGTTGCACCATGTGGAGGTGGAACAAGGGATTCCGGATGGAAGCCCAAGAGAAAGTCATGACGGCCATCGAATCCCCGTGCATCCTGGTCTGTTCGATCGACATGAAAACCGGCTTCTGTTTCGGCTGCGGCCGCACGCGCGAGGAGATCGGCGCCTGGATCGGGATGACGACGGAAACGCGCCGCAGCGTCATGGCGCAATTGCCGGCCCGGCTGGAAACGGTCGAGCGCCGGCCGCGCCGGGAAACGCGCCGCACCCGCATGGCGCGCGAACGCGACGCGCTATCGTGAGGTGCGGATGAGCCGGTTGTTCTGGATCTTGATGGCCGCGATCGGGGTGGGAGCAGTCCTGCTCATGCTCAACGATTCCGCCGGCAGCACGCTCGGCGTCGAGAACAACGATTTCAGCCGACTGATCTGGCTCGGCGCCTTTGGCGCCCTTGTCGGCGCCGGCCTGCTTCGCTCGGGCCGGCCCCTGGGCGCCATGGCCCGCAACCTCGGCGCCTGGGCGGCGATCGCACTCGCGCTGATCGCTGGCTACCAGTATCGCTATGAGTTGCAGGATGTCGCCAGCCGGGTGACCGCGGGCCTTGTTCCCGGCAGCCCGCTTGCACTTGGCGTCGAGGACGGCCACGCCACGGTGACGCTCGACAAGGCCGACAACGGCCATTTCGAAGCGCGCATCCTGATCAATGGCAACCCGGTCCGGGCCGTGGTGGATACGGGTGCAACCAGCACCGTGCTGACGTCGCAGGATGCGCAGGCCGCCGGTTTCAATCCGGCCGCGCTCAACTACACCATACCGGTTTCGACCGCCAACGGCATGGCACGCGCCGCGGCCGTGAAAACCGATCAGATTGCGATCGGCGGCATCATGCGCAGGGATATGTCGGTGATGATCGCGGCACCCGGCATGCTCAGCCAGAGCCTGCTCGGCATGAACTTCATCGGTTCATTGTCGGGTTTTGACGTGCGCGGCGACCGCATGATCCTCAGGGATTGATCCCCGAAGCTCAAGCCGCTTCGGCTGCTGCTCCACCGAACTCGACGGCCGCGAAAGCCGTCTTCAGAACGTTGGGGCCGGCGCCGGGTTTTGTCGCGTCTGTGGACAGGATCTGCCGGTAGCGGCGCGCGCCGGGCAGGCCATGGAACAGTCCGACCATATGGCGGGTGACATGGCCAAGCCGGCCACCCTGCTCGATATGGCGTGCCGCATAGTCCGCCATCGTATCGATCAGCGCGGCGAAATCGAACGGCTCGGGCTGGACGCCGTAGAAAGCGGCATCGAGGCCGGCCAGAATGCCGGGCGTGTGGTAGGCGGCGCGGCCAAGCATGGCGCCATCGACATGGTCGAGATGCGCCAACGCCTCGTCGATCGTCTGAATTCCGCCATTGATGCCAATGAATTCGTTGTGTTTTCTGGCCTTCAGCCGATAGACCCTGCTGTAATCGAGCGGCGGGATGTCACGGTTTTCCTTGGGGCTCAATCCTTCCAGCCACGCCTTGCGTGCATGCACCCACAACGCGTCGGCGCCGGCATCGAAAACACCATCCGCCAGCGCATCCAGGGCCGGCTCCGGATCCTGCTCGTCGACGCCGATGCGGCATTTGACGGTCACGGGGATCTTCACCGCCGCTTTCATCGCCGCAACGCAGCCGGCGACGAGGTCCGGCACCTTCATCAGGCAGGCGCCGAACGTGCCCGACTGAACGCGGTCTGACGGACAGCCGACATTGAGGTTGATCTCGTCATAGCCAAAAGCCTCGCCGATGCGCGCCGCCTCGGCGAGCTTTTCACGATCAGAGCCGCCGAGCTGCAGCGCGACCGGATGTTCCATTGCATCGAAGCCGAGCAGCGGCTCGCGTGCGCCATGGATGACCGCGTCGGCCACCACCATCTCGGTGTATAGCAGCGCATGGCTCGTCAACTGGCGGTGGAAAAACCGGCAATGCCGGTCCGTCCAGTCCATCATAGGCGCAATCGCCACGACTGGAACCTTCGAAATTCGGGCTTTTCCATAGAGGCTAACGGGCTGTAGGTCGCTCATATGTTGTAACTCGTTGCACGATGTTGTTGCGTTTTGCAGCGCATTGTTGTAGCCAGTACAACATTGTTGTAGCGGCAAGGGGCAATGTTGTAGCGATGGGCACGATAGTTACCAGAACGCGCAGCGACGGGAAACCGTCCTATCTCTGCCAGATCGCAAGGAAGAGCGACGGCAAGACCATACGGGAAAACCGTACGTTCCGAGATCACAAAGCGGCCAAGGCTTGGTTGAGGCAACGCGAAGCCGAGCTTGATAATCCGAAGGCGTTCAAGGCTGCAACGCAAGAGGTCAGAACGCTAGGCGACGCCATCGGCCGATATCTGGAGGAATATGGGGGCGAGATCGGCAAGACCAAGTCGGCCTGCCTCGCCGCGATCCAGCGCCATTCGATCGCAGCCATGGCCTGCGGCGACATTGGCAGCGAGGACATTGTAGCCTTTGCCCGGACCATCGATAGCGTGACAGGCCTCGCCAATCCCGGCCCGTCTACGATCAACAACTACCTTTCGCATTTGGCCAGCATCTTCGCCATTGCCAAGAAAGCTTGGGGATATCCCCTCGACCCGGAAGCGATGACCGACGCGACATTTGTGCTTCGGAAGCAAAGGGCCATCGCGAAATCAAACAAGCGTGAAAGGCGCCCTACCCTCGATGAACTGGACAGGCTTCTAGATTTCTTTCAAGAGCGTTCCGAGCGTGCGCCACATTCCGGGCCGATGGTCGAGATCGTGCTGTTTGCCACGTTCTCGACTCGCCGCATGGAGGAGATCACCCGCATCCGTTGGGCTGACTTCGAAAAGGCTTCCGGCAATCACGGGGCTCGCGTGCTTGTCCGCGACATGAAGAACCCAGGCGCGAAGCGGGGGAATGATGTCTGGTGCGAACTGCCGCCAGAAGCAGCGGCGGTTATCGAGACAATGCGATCTAAGACTTCCGGCGGCGAATGCATATTCCCCTATACGACAGATGCCATAGGCGCGGCCTTTACGCGGGGCTGCAAGCTGCTTGGCATCGAAGACCTACATTTCCACGATCTACGCCACGAAGGCGTTTCTCGGCTGTTTGAGGCCGGCTGGAACATCCCGCATGTGGCGCTGGTCTCCGGTCATCGCTCCTGGGCCTCGTTGCAGCGGTACGCGCAGCTACGGCAGCGAGACGACAAGTTTGCCGGCTGGAAGCGGAGGCCGCTATGACCGATGACCCTTTGGTGAAATTGCACGAAGCGCTTGAAACCGTCCGAAAGTGTTTTGATGAGGGCACGGACGACTGGCAGTACCGGGCGATCAATACATTCCGACACTATTTACAGGCGATCGGATTCGAGCGCCGCCTCATTGACCCCATCGAAGCGCTAAAGCTTTCAACTGGCGATGCCGTGCTACTTGCTCGACGGCGCACAGATGAGAAGAAGGGTACGCCAAAACCCACCGCAGAGAGAGTGGTTATCGCCTATGCGGCGGCGGCGGTCACTACATTGAAGATCAGGCACGGCATGAAATTGCCCCAGGCGCTCGAAGCAGTTGCAAAGCGCTCCGGCTTGGACAAGGGCACGGTCGGCAGGTTCCGGGACAACCTGAGCCGTGGCGGCGATCGAGTGCCTTCTGGTGCGAAGGAGATCTACGATACCGTCATGGCCGAGATGCGCGACCTCGAATACAGCGCCCAAGAAATTCTCACGGCAGTCTCCGGTTTTAGCAAATTTGTGGGTTAGGCCGGTTTAGCCTCACAAGTCACACGATGCATTCCCTAGCAACCGACCGCAATAAAGCGGCGGTCATTTGCAAAGGGAAACATGCCCATGACCCTGCTGAACTCAGAGCAGACCGCTTCGCGGATCGGCAAATCAAAATCTTGGCTCGACCATTCAAGACAGACTGGCACCGGCCCGAAATATTTGAAGATCGGCGCCAACGTTCGCTACCGGCTGGAAGATGTCGATAGCTGGCTTGAACAGCAAGCTCGCTCCCGTATCTGGCAGTTCGATGGGGAGGCCGCATAAATGACCAGCCTTCAAACCGACGATCACGCCGCCTGCTGCGATTCCTCGAAAGTCGAGATCGGCTTGCGGTTCATCCAAGACACACCGCGCCATCTTCGCGGCCCGGCGATCCCCGCCTTGAGAGGTCTCGGACTGACCGCCCGGGAAGCCTGTGAGGCTGTCCGCCAACACAATCTGGCGATGGCGAGGGCCGGATAATGGATCAGAAAAGCGAAAAGCCGGCGGCGTGTGCAACCACGCTCACCGGCTTCGAAACGTCGTCAACCTACGCCTCAAACAGTGCCACATCGGCTCGCAAACGGCAAGCGAAAGACACTGCCCAAGCGCGGTGGAACCATGCTCATCCGCTGGAGCGTTGGGCGCATGCAGCGCTCGAATCCGCCATCCGCCGGGGATTGGTGGAGCGCAAAACTTGCCGTGTCTGTGGCGCCGATAAAGCGGACGGGCATCACAGATCTTACGATCGACCCCTCGATGTCGATTGGCTTTGCCGACTTCACCACCGCCGGGAGCACAAGCGCCTGAAATGCGAGGCCGCCGAATGAGCGCGCGCGAGTGGTCCAAGCTATCGCCCGACGTATGGCGCTCACCGCGCTTCCTGTCGCTTGGCGATGTCGGCGCTGCCTTGTTGTGGCACTACTACGCCGCCGGCCCGCATGCGAACAGTTCCGGGTGCTCTTGCATCCCGGATGGCTACATACTGGCTGATTTCTCGTCCTTCGGGTGGACCGACCAGCATCTTACGGAAGCCCGCAGACTGCTGATCGAGGCGGAACTGATCAGCCATGACCCGAAGACGACCGAGGTGTTCGTCGACCGCTGGTTTATCCACAACCCGCCGACGAATCCATCGCACGCAAAAGGTGCCATCAAGCTGATTGGCAAGATCGCCAGCGACATGTTGCGCGAGAAGGCCGAGGCCGAGTTTTCCGAGACTGACTTCGGAAGCAAACTCAACCAGCTCGTCGCGGCGGCCAATGACCCTCACTCTTCGGGAGATCGCCTCACCAACACGCCATTCATGTCAGGAAAAGGCAGGGGGCGCCTATGACACCCTGTCAAGAGCCTGTCGAGAGCCTGTCGAGACACAAGACTAGACCTGAGACAAGACGTGAGACGGTGACAAGAGAACACCGAGAGAAGAGAAAAAAAGAAAAAGACTTAAGACCTCCGAACTCGCAAACGTCGTGCAGGCCGACAGGTTTCAAGGGGCTTTGGAGGGAAGAGGCTCCAAGATCGACCGGCTTCTGCTGCCAGCAATGCGGCGCCAGCCTCACCGGTAAGAGATCCGATTCAAAATTCTGCGGCGTGAATTGCCGGAACACGCACTTCAAGCGGCGTGTCGGTCGTACCGAAACAATCGCCGCCGTGGTCGTCATCGACAAGGCGACCAGGGAAGTTCTGATCGAAGCCGGCGACCTCAACATGCAAGATGAGCATAGCCCCGCGAAAGTTCGGGAAGCGTTCGAACGCGCATGGCAGTCGTTCCTGGATCAATACGCGTAACCAAAGGCGGCGGTTACGCTTGTTGGCACGGTGGTAGAATCGTCGCGTGATTTGAAATCTCTCTATCGTCGGAGCGCTGAATGCTTGCCCGCCTGAAATCTTCGCCTACCCCAGACTTCGATAAATTGCTCGTCGTGCCTCAAAGGCCGCCCTCGATCGGTGAGGCAGAGCAAGCCTTGCAGGAGGCCGCATCGGCCCGCCAGGCAGGGCAGCGCCGCCACGTAGAGGCAGGCCAGCGTCTTGCCTCCCAGCGCCTTGGCGAACCTCCCAAGATCACCCAGCACGACGTTGATGCGATCGGCGCAGAGCTGGAGCCGCTATTCACTGCCGAGGCGGAAGCCAAGTCATACCGCGACCAGGCTGTCGCAGCATACGAGGCGACGTTGGCGCCAGCATTGGCCGAACCACTTCGCCAATACCGCGACGCCATCGCCGCAGCGCTCGACAACCTCGACGCGCTCTTCGCCGAAGGGCTGAGGTTCAAGGCAAAAGCCACCACTGCGGGCGTCGACCTGAAACGGATCAGCCATTTGCCAGGGTGCATTCCTCCCCTGATGCAGCACCTGGAAATGCTGCGCAAAGTCTTCAACCATGCGAACCGGACCTGAGATATGAGCCCCGAAATCCTCGATCGGCTCGCCGCTCTTGAACAACAGGTCGGTGAATTTCTGCCGGCGGCACTTGAGCGCCGCAGCAACGCGTTTGAGCCGGGCGAATGGTTGATGGCTCCAGTCCGGGCCAAAGCCGAAATCGATCGCCTCCAGGCGAACATGTCAGTGATCGAGACGGCTGAAATTCGCGTCATCGGGGAAATAGACGATGCACTGGCGCTGAGTGCGCACGATCAGCTTGAGGCGGCCAGGCTCTCTCCGGGGATCGATGTTCTGATCGACACTGAGGGCGGCGACTTCGATGCTGCTGTCCGGATCTATCGCGCGATCCGCTGGCACCCAGGCACAAAGCGGGCGAAGCTCGGCAAGCGGTGCATGTCGGCCGGCGTGTTGATTTCGATGGCATGCGACCATCGCGTGGCGGCGGCGAGCACTGAATATCTGATGCACCTCACCGCCGACAGTCCTGACGGCCGAGACCGTTGGACGCTGCTCCGGCACCTCGCCGCAATGCGCGAGCTGCGGAAGCGGGATAGCCAGTACCTCAACCTCATTGCCGACCGCTCGGGCGCCGATCTGGCAGCCTTGGCTATCGAGGCCGAGAAAGACCAACAGCAGACGCTTCAATGGTGTCTGGAACATGGGCTCGTTCACGAGATCGAGGAGGCCAGCAAATGATGAAACGAGACCGCCAGGTGACACTCAGCGGAGGCCCGCCGTCGCCGAAGAAGGACGTTGCGGTTCCTCTCAACGAGACCGAAGCCGAGCGTAGGCGCCGCCGCAGCATGGAGCGATATCGCCATGAGCGCGAACTCGCCGCATGGAAGCGTTCGAAATGACCAAGCGACCCGTCATTGTCGACCAGCGCCAAGCCGACCTGAGAAGGATCGACGTCGAGATTGAACGCCTCGAAAGGCAGATCGCCGACAAGGAGGCCGCGCTGGATGCCGATGCCAGGAAGCATCTGGCCGAGATGGACCACAACCTACAGCAGCGCCTCGGTCAGCAGATCGTTGCGCTCCGCAGCCACGTCAAAACGTTGCACGACGATCGCTTCAGCGTCGAACTCGGCGACATCACGGAACCGGGGAACAAGCCAGCGGCTGTCGCGGCTGCGCCCGTCAAGCATCAAGCGTGGGACATTGACGAGAAGGTTCTAACGGCCGGACAGCCAGCCTATCCAGGTGTTGTCAGAGGCAGTGCCGATGACGACGGCAAGGTTTTCCCCGAGGCGTGGGTGAACATGAAAGCTTTTTGGGAGGCGTCCTGTATGGACCATTTCCGGAAGGCTGACATCCCCGCAGACTTTCCGGTAAACATGGACTTCGCCGCGTCCATGAATGGCGAAATCATGGCCACCCACATATGGCTCTCTGCCCGCTGCAAAGCTCTGGAAGCGCGGCTTGCCGAGATCGAGAGCCGCCCTCAGCTTGAATATCGCGGCGTCTGGAAATCAACCGACGCATATAAGCGCGGCGATCTGACCACCTACGACGGATCAATGTGGCATGCCCAAGTCGGATCTCAGGGCTTGGTGCCGGGACAGGGCGAAGGCTGGCGGCTCTGCGTCAAGAAAGGCAAGGACGCCAGGTCATGAGGACGTTCGCCAATGACAACAC
>NZ_RZRT01000062.1:0-30095 GCF_003998295.1 Mesorhizobium sp. M7A.F.Ca.US.011.01.1.1 | reverse complement strand
TGCCAAGCGAACAGTCGAAACCGTCTGTGACGCCATCGGCCAAATCCTCGGCACCGTCACGTCAACCGAATGCCGAAATTACTTCACAGAGGCAGGCTATGCCCAACCTAAATTCATCCCGCTCTAGTCAACGGCACTTGCCGAAACAGCGCTTCGGCGAGATCGCCGAAATCGCCCGGCGAGCCAGGGCGTGCGGGGTGCAAGTCGCCCATAGCGGTTCGTTGTTCGGCCTGATTTTCGATCTTTTTGCATCGAATCTGAAACGACGCGCGGCCCTGGTCGCGCAGCAGATAAGAGGTGCCGGCTTCAAGGATGTCGAGGTCCATCTGGTCAATGCGGAGGGCTGGACATGGTGACCTTCGACGTGGACTATTTCAGGGACCTTGAAACCCCGCGCCTTGCGCGCCTGGCGCCAAATCTCGTGGCCGCGGCGTTTCCGCTAATGAAGCTGATGCCGGCCCGCTACATTCTGGATCGCGCAGCGTCGGATGGCGAACTGAAGGCAGGCGCCCACATTGTCGAGACGACGTCGGGCACGTTCGGCATGGCGGTCGCGCTGCTGGCGGCGGCGCGTGACTATCGCCTTACGCTCGTCACCGCTTCAACGCTGATCGACGCCAAATACAAAGCCCGCCTGGAGCGCATCGGCGCCACAGTCATCGCCCTTGACGATCCGCGCGGCGACGGCAATCAGCCTGGCCGGCTGGAGCGCCTCCAGGAAATCCTGGCCAACGAGCCGGACGGCTTCTGGACCCGCCAATACGACAGTCCGGGCAACTGGCTTGCCTACGCGCGGCTGGCCGAACTTGTCATCCGGGCAATGGGCAGGATTGACTGCCTGGTCGGCTGCGTCGGTACGGGCGGCTCGCTATGCGGCACCGCGTCCTTTTTGCGAACGGTCTTTCCGCATCTGACGGTGTTTGCCGTCGATACCCATCGCAGCATCTTGTTCGGACAGCCCGTCGGCAAACGCATGCTGCGGGGCCTGGGCAACAGCGTACTTCCTAAAAATGTCAGGCATGAGCTTGTCGACGAGATCCATTGGGTTGGCGCCTATCCGGCCTATAGGACCGCGCATCGTTTGCTGCGCGAGCACGGCCTCTTCATGGGGCCGACCAGCGGCGCCGCCGCGTTGGTGGCGCAATGGGTTTCAGCGACCCTTCCGGATGCGCAAGTGGCGGTCATCATGCCTGACGAAGGCCATCGCCATGCCGAGACTGTCTACAATGATGACTGGCTTGCCGCTCTGCCTGGCTGGCCCTGCAAGGAACTGTCCGAGCCGAGGACTCTGACCACCATCGCACCGGCCGCAGAAACGCAATGGACGCGCTTTCTTTGGCTGCGTCGCAGCCTTGACGATGTGCTGAAAACGCAGGCAGCAAGCGAAGTGCCGCCGGCTGTTGGCGCCCCGGAAAATCTATGAAGCGAGATCCAGCCCGTTTTTGTCGAGCCAGCGCCATGCATCGTCCGTCGTCTGGAAGATCTGATCGTGTTCGTTCGAAGCGGCGGACCGATCGAGGTCCTTGAGACCGCTGGCTGTCACGACGGCCACGACACGGTCTGTGGCTGCGATGACACCTTGGTTCTTCAACGTCGATATCGCCATCAGCGGCGTGACAGACGCCAATTCGGCAAAGATTCCTTCCTCCCGAGCAAGGCGTTCCTGCATCGCGATCAGGCCGTGATTGCTGACGGGGACGGCGTGCCCGCCGGATTCGCGCAGAGCCTTCAGGGCCTGAAAGGTGCTGCGCGGCGTGCCGATCGATACGGCAAGGCTGTCGAAGAGCATTTTGCGTTCACTCAACGCATCGGCGCCGCTGGCCAGAGCGGCCGCCAGGGACCCATGCACCTCCGCCGCGACGAGACGAGGCAGGCGCGTGATCGAGCCTTGCGCGAACAGCTCGCAAAAGCCAGCCCACACACCGGACAGGGCATCGCCGTAGCAGACCGGCAGGACGCACCAGTCTGGCGCCGTGCCATCTGATTGCTCGACGATCTCATAGGCGATCGTCTTGTAGCCCTCGATGCCGAGTGGATGGCTGCCGACGACCGGACCGTGATAGGGTGAGGCGATGAACCAGTCGTAGCGGGCAGCCGCCTGTTCAAGCAGCGACCATCGGTCCATTTTGCTGACCAAGGGCAGGACCGTCGCCCCATATTTTCGGATCTGCGCCAGCATCGCGCCGGCTGATCCCGCGAAAGTGGTGACGACGCATTTGAGCCCGGCTCGGGCAGCGTAGGCCGCCAGCGAAGCGCCGGCGTTTCCCGATGAGGCGGTCGCGACGATCTTCGCGCCGCGCGCGCGCGCCACGCTGACCGCGATCGTCGAGAAGCGGTCCTTGTGCGACCACGTCGGGTTTCGGCCTTCGTCTTTGATTGCGAGGTCCGGCACGCCGAGAAACGCCCCGATGCGGGGCGCGGCAAGCAAAGGTGTCAGCCCCTCGCCGAGGCTCACGGCCTCCGCTTCTGTGCAAGGCAGCACATGCGCAAAACGCCACAGCGAGCGCGAACTGGTGCCGCCGTGAAGGGGATGGAGGTGCGGGGCGGCATAGACCGGACGAAGATTTGCCGGCGCGGTGTCGTGGCAGCGCGCGCATCCCTGGGAGTCGATTGTCACATCGGCAGGGTAGGAAGCGCCGCACCGGATGCAGAGGAACTCCAGGACCCGACTTGCGTCGCCTGAGCGATGCGCGTCGGACATGTCGTGCGCGAGGTCGCGAAACGGCCGGCTCACCATGGCTATTCCTTATCCAGGAAACGATGAATTCTCTTGTTGTTTCAACAGCCCGAAGCACGGCTGTCAATGCGGAATGTGCACTATAGTGTGTCGCACCATAGTGCGCGCCATAGCATCCGTTGTTTGATGAAACTTCGCGGCGTTTTTGGCCTGAACGTGCAGCGGCTTCGGAGAGAGCGAAAACTCTCTCAGGAGCAGTTGTCTTTCGTTTCGGGCCGCACGCGCGCCTATATCAGCAGCGTCGAGGCCGGGCGTCGCAACGCCACGCTGGATACAGTCGAAATTTTGGCCAAGGCGTTGGATGTCGAGCCGCAAGAGTTGGTTTCGGCAAGCCCGGCAAGTAAGCGCGCTATTCGAGTGGCGAAGCCCGCGGCTTCAAAGTCGAACGATTGAAGCCAAACTTCCTCGATGTAGTACTGGCAGGATTTGCACTTATCTCGTCTTTGTGACGCGGGGTTGACTCCTTTAGTGTACATTCTATGCGTGCCCCATTGAAGGCGGTGTCTAGACAGCCATAGGTTGTTCCGCGGGGTAGGGCCTGACTGTGGTTGAGGTCTTCCAATGGAGAACGAAACTGTTGTCGATCTTTTTGCGGCGATCACGAGGATCGATACTGCGCGCTCGGCCGATGCAATCCTTCAGGAGTTCCGCTTAGCCATGGAGCGCTATGGCTTGCGCAATTTTCTGATCACCGGACTGCCTGTGCCGCACGGTACGGACTGGCAGCGTGAAATTCTTGCTGATGGCTGGTCTCCTGAATGGCATCGTCGCTACGTCACCGAGGACTATTTTTTGCACGATCCTTGTGTCGCCCAGTGTCGGCACTCGCCTGAGCCTTTCCCATGGGGCGAGCTGCCGGCCGCAAGGCTGGTTCCACGCGCGAAGCTGGTCATGGACGAGGCGGCCGAGTTCGGGATGAAAGAAGGCATCTGCGTCCCAATTCATGTCCCATTGGCCGGGCCAGGCGTCGTCACGATGGCGAGTGACCGGATGGACGTTCCGCCAAGCGCCATGCCCCTTATCGAGACGCTTTGCGTGCATACCTTTCGCAGCCTCTCAGGGTTGGGAACACCGAGCGATGGCGATGAGCCCACGCCCTTGACGGCACGCGAGCGCGAACTCCTGGAGTGGAGCGCGCAAGGCAAATCCACCGATGACATCGCTTGTATCCTCGGTGTTACCCGCAACACGGTTGAAAGCCATCAGCGCAACATTCGAGCAAAGCTCGACGCGATCAATGTCGCGCACGCCATCGTCAAGGCGCTGCGACGGCAGGAAATCCAGATTTAGCAATACCTGAATACCGTCATACGTACGGCAAGTCCGTTTTCCTACGACCCTCCGCCTGGAGGCGTAATGGTTCGTATACATCTGGTCGATTGGGACAACAGGAAGCACTACAGGAAAGTTCTGGAGCGCTACTTTCGCATTCGGTACGAGATTTACGTCAAGCAGCGGCGTTGGCGCGCCGTCGCACGGCCCATCAATATCGAGATCGACGCCTTCGACAACGAGCATACGCTTTATGTTCTGGCGCTTGACACCAACGGCAAGATCGTAGGCGGCTCTCGTCTCGTGCCGACGCTGGAGCCGCATCTCATGAGCGAAGTGTTCCCGGGTCTCGCCGACGGCAGGCCTCCGCGCGCGGCTGAAATCTTCGAGTGGACGCGTTTCTTCGTCGTTCCATCGCTTCGCACGCAGGGCGCCTCGTCGCCGGTCGCCGGCTTTGTTCTCTGCGGCCTGCTTGAGACCGCGCAAAGTCTGGGGATTCGACAGATCAGCGTGGTGTGCGAGACATTCTGGCCAAAACGGCTGCGCGCGCTTGGCTGGACGCTGACCGAGCTAGGCGACGTTCTCGAACATCCCGACGGCGACATCATCGCGCTGCTGATCGACGTCACGCCCGAGGCTGTTGAACAGACGCGCCGCGCTTACGGCATCAGCGGCGTCATACTTGCGGACAAGATCTAGGCTCGAAGCCAGGCACTTGCGGACAGCCCGCGAGGCGTCGATCATCAGGGTATATTGTCATCGCGCCCATTTGCGCGGTAGTCAGCCTTATGATGTGTCGAACCCTATTGATGGACTCATGAAGCCGCTGGTCCTGATCTCCTCGAAAGACCCGGATTTTTTCCTGGTTTTCGGGCACATACTGTCGGTAGCTGGCTTCGAAATACGGCTGATCACGGGAGACCGGGAAATCGCAGGCGCCATCGAGGCTTCAGCCCCACTTGCCGTGATCATGGACTGCCATCCAGGCGACCGTGCAGTGGTCAAACAGTGCACCTGGTTGAAGTCCAGCGCCGCAACCAAAGGGACTCCGGTCGTGAGCCTGGTTGCCCCGCGTTCGGGCAAGCTGCATCTCGACTTGATCAAGGCGGGCGTCGACGAGATATTTTCCCGGCCCTTCGCCCCCGAACAGCTTCTGGCCTGGCTGCATGGCAAAGCGGGCCGTGCCAAGCTATCGCGCGAAACGGACTCAGGTGAGTTGGTGCACGGCGATTTCCGGCTGGAGCGGCAGACTCACCGGACATTCTTCAGGCAAAAAGAAATCGTGATGCCACCGATCGAGTTCAAGCTTTTGCGCAGCCTTTTGGCGCAGCCCGGCAAGGTCTTCAGCCGCGAGGAGCTGGTCGCGACCGCGTGGCCTGAACATGCCGCCGCAACCGACGTGCGGGGCGTCGACGTTCATATAGCCAGACTGCGCAAAAGGCTTCGGGCGTCCGTGGGAAGCGATGTGATCCGGACGGTCCGCTCGGCTGGCTACGCGTTCGCGCCGGAGTGGTGACCTGCTCGGCGATTCCGGCATCTGGCGCGCTTGCGCACCCGATTGCCGGCAGGCAGGATCCACACACGCATCGGCTCTCAATGGCTCAGGATGGTATCCAGGAACAGCCGGGCGCGTGGGTGAGCGCCTGCTGAGAAAAAGTCTTCGGACGAGGCATGCTCGACGATGCGGCCTTCGTCCATAAAAACGATCTCATCCGCGACTTCGCGTGCGAAACCCATTTCATGGGTCACGCAGACCATGGTCGTGCCGCTTCCCGCCAGCGCGATCATGACGTCCAGGACTTCCTTGATCATTTCCGGGTCGAGCGCCGAGGTGGGTTCGTCGAACAGCATGATGCGGGGATTGAGGCAAAGCGCGCGCGCGATCGCCACGCGTTGTTGCTGGCCGCCCGAGAGCTGGGCCGGGTAGGCCTGCGCCTTTTCGGGGATGTGCACCGCTGTCAGATGCTGCATGGCGATCTCTTCGGCCTCCCGTGCCGGTTTCAGGAGAACCCGGCGCAGCGCCAGCGTGCAGTTGGCGAGCACGGTGAGGTGCGGGAACAGGTTGAAGCTCTGAAACACCATGCCTGTCTGCCGGCGCGCCTTCGCGGTATCGCGGCCATCTTTGTCCAGCGTTGCCGCTTCGAACTGAATCGTTCCCTTCTGGAATGGCTCGAGACCGTTGATGCAGCGGATCAAGGTCGACTTGCCGGAGCCGGACGGCCCGCAAACGACGATGCGCGCGCCCGCTCGGACCGAAAGATCGATGCTTTTTAAAACGTGCAGGGCGCCGAACCATTTGTTGAGGCCGTCGATCCGGACATGAGGGATAGATTGAACGGCGGAGACTGGAAGCGGGGCTTGAGCGAGCATCAGCGACGCCCGGATGCAAGCAGGCGCTGCTCGATGCGCTTTACGCCATAAGCAACGATCAGCGCCAAGGCGAGAAACAGAATGCCAGCGACGGTGAGCGGCTCTGCATATCGATAAGTCTCGGAAGCAATATCGAAGGCGCGTCCGAGCATTTCGGGCACCGCCAGGATTGCGAGATAGGGCGTCGCTTTGAGGATCGAAACAAGATAGTTGCCCAACGGTGCGGCGACGTTGCGCAACATCTGCGGAGCGATGACGAAAACGACCGTGTCGCGGCGGGTAAGCGACAAGGCTCTCGCCGCTTCCTGCTGGCCTTTCGGGATCGCGTCGATGCCCGCTTTGAACACCTCCGCCAGATAGCCGCTGTAGTACAGGCTCAGCCCCAGTATGCCGACCGTCATGGCGCCAAGCCGGATCCCATAGAAAGGCATGACGAAATACAGGAAATAGAGCCAGGCTAGAACCGGCGTCGAGCGGATGAAGTCGATCAGGAAGCGGACGGCGAGGCCAGTCGCACCGCCTCCGCGGCGGATCATTTCGAAAGCGAAGCCAAGCGCCGAAGCGCCGAAGCAACTCAACGCCGTTGCGAGCAGGGTTGTTCCAATCGCCCCGACGATCGTCGGGACGGTCGATAGCGCGAAATCGAAGTTAAATCCCACGCGGCGTTCCTCTTTCAGGATTGATCCGCGCCTCGAGCCAGCGGCCGGCAAGTGCGATCGGATAACAGACGACGAAGAAGGCCAGCAGCAGCGCCGAATAGATCGCGACGGGGTCGTAGTCGGTCTGCGCGATTTCCTTGGCGCGGAAGGTCATGTCCGTCAGCGTGACCAACGAGACCAGGGAAGTCGCCTTGACGAGCTGGATAAGGTTGTTGACGAAGGTCGGGCTCATCGCGACCAGCGCCTGCGGCAGCTCGATCAGGAGCAGGATCGCTGGGCGCGAGAGGCCGAGCGCCATGCCCGCCTCGCGTTGGCCAGCGGGCAGAGACTGCAACCCGGCGCGAACCGCCTGGCTGGCATAGCCGCCGGTGTTGAGGCCGAGCACCAATGCACTCACGGTGAGCGCCGACAGAGTGACCCCCATCACCGGCAGAACGTAATAAAAGAAGAAGAGCAGGACGACGACCGCTGAACTGCGCCAGAATTCGATCACGGCGGTAACCAGAATGCGCGTCATGCCGGTGGTCAGAAACTGCGCGACGCCGAAGACGAGCGCGAAGGGGACTGCAAAGACCAGGCCATAGGCCGTGACCTCTGCGGTGATACCCAGCCCTTGCAGAATGCCCAGCCAGATCTCGATCATGCGCATGGGGTGCCACCACTCTTCGTCGAGTCGGGCGGCGACGATGTCAATATCGTTTCGGCGTGCCAGGGGAGGGCGGTTTTACGCCGAGAAATCGCGCTCTCCGGATCGGATCTCATGACATCCTCCGCGTCGTGGAAAGAACGATCGCCCGTAGGGGCAGGCCATCGGTGGTTCTCTCATAGACCCGGTCGGAGTCGTGTGTCAATATACATGTACACGATATTGCCAAAGTTTACATTATAGCGCGGCTGCCGTCGCCACGGCCATTGGCCGGTAATTGCACCCACGCTAGGATGACGGCTGAAACCCGTTGGATCGGACCGCTTCAGGGCTCTTTTGATCGTCCGCGATCGGGCGTTGTTTGACGCGTTCCCGCCGCAAACGGGGACAGGATGGCGATATCGCCCAATGATACCGAGGGACGGGCGCGCAGCTTGCGCATGCTGCGCACCGTGCTCGGACCCGCCACCTCCCGGCAGCGTCCGGAGCTTGCACGTGAGGTCAGGTCTTGACAGGAACTTGGGCTTTCCAGTTCCAGGGGATGAGTTCATCCAACCGATTGACCGGGTATCCATCGACCATGCGGCTGAGCACATCGCGCAGCCAGGCGTAGGGCTCGACGTCGTTAAGTTTGCAGGTGTCGTTCAGCGAACACAGCACCGCCCATCGATGGCCGCCGCCGTCGCTGCCGGCGAAGAGGGGGTTCTTGCGACCGAGACTGACCGGACGGATCGCGCGCTCGACAGGGTTGGTGTCGAGCTCGATGCGACCGTCGTGCAAGAAAGCGGGTCAGTCCGTCCCAGCGCGAAAGCGCGTAGCGAACCGCCATGGCGAGCGTGCTGCGTCCGCGGAAGCTGTGTTTCGAGCCAGACCCGCATGGCATCGACAATGGGTTTCGAGCGGCTGCGCCGAGACGCCAGCCGGTGCACCGGCGATTGACCGCGAACATCGGCTTCTACTGCATAGAGTTCGCCGATCCGTCGCAGGGCTTCCATCGCTATCGGCGCGTTGATGGCCTGCGACACATCAAAGAATTTGCGCCTAGTATGGGCCCAACAGGCAGCAAGTACTAGGTCTCCCTTGACGGTGAGCTGCTCGAAGCGGGCATAGCCGTCGACGTGCAGCACGCCCTTGAAGTGCTGAAGGTGCGATACCGGACGTTCGGCCTTGCGGTCCGGCGGAACAGATAGACCGCAGCCGGCGGTTCCGGTCCGCCCCATGGTCTCTGTTCACGGGCATAGACCCAAAGCCTGCCGGTCTTGGTGCGGCTGCGGCCAGGATCAAGCACCGGAACCGCTGTGTCGTCGGCAAAGAGATAGTTGGAGGCGAACACGCTTTTGGTAAGCCGCTCGTGCAGGGCTTCGAGCCACCAGCAGGCCCCGCCAACCCAGCCAGCGAGTGTCGAGCGCGGAAGATCGACACTGCTGCGGGCGAAGATCTGCGATTGTCGGTAGAGCGGGGTATGATCGCCATATTTGCTGACCAAAACCTGCGCCAGCAGCGCCGGCGTGGCCATGCCGCCGGCGATCAGCCGCTCCGGAGCCGGCACTTGCACAACCGTCTCGCAGGTCCGGCAAGCATATCTGGGTCGCGTCGTCCTGATCACGCGAAGCTGCGCTGGTACCCAATCCAGCATCTCGCTCACGCTTTTCGCCGATGCTATGCAGCGCGCCGCCGCAGCCCGTGCAGACTGTGCTGCCGACATCGAGCAGGACATTCTCGCGCGTTAGATGATCGGGCAGCGACTTGCGATGGGACGGCCGCTCGACCGACGGCTTGCCGACAATCGGGCGGCTCTCCTGGATGCGCGCGATATCGCCATCGAGGTCTTCCAGCGCGAGCGCGAGTTGGTCGGGATCGAGCTGCTCGGAGCTGCGGCCGAACTGCGCCCGCTGGAGCTTTTTGATGATCGACTGAACCGACGGGCGGCTCACAAATGCGAGCCTGGCAATCCGTGTGAATGTCAGCGCGGCAACGTGCCATCGCCGCACGCAGCGCCTGTTCGACGAAGGGCACATCGTGGGAGTGCGCGCTGAGATCGCACCAAGTTCCGTCGGACTCGGCGCGCTGGTCATTGTGGGCGTCGTCCTCGATCGTTCGACGGCTGAAAGCTTCGCTGCCTTCGAAGAGGCGGTACACATGCTCAAGGAGGTCTTGCACTGCAACCTCGTCGCCGGCGACTTTGACTACCTTCTGAAGATACGGGTCCGTGACATGGCGGATTTCAACAGACTTCATGGACACAAACTCATTGTCCTGCCGGGCGTTCGACAGACTCGAACCTTCTTCGTTATGAAGGAAGTCAAGGAGAACGCACGCCTTCCGTTCTAGCGGGTCAGGAGCCCCCGAATTTTGCTGAGACGATGGCCTAGACTGTCGGGATGGTGCCGCCATCGATTACGAACTCCGATCCGGTAATGCTGCCCGCACGGTCGGAGGCGAGGAATGCGATCAGGCTTGCCACTTCTTCCGGCTTCGACGGCCGACCGATCGGAATGCCGCCCAGCGACTCCATGATCATTCGCTTGCCGACTGTCGCATCGCCACCTTGTTCCGCTCCCAGCCGCTCTGCCAAATGGACAGCCGCCTCCGTTTCGATCCAGCCGGGAGAAACCCGAGCAACGCGCACTCCTTGCGGCGAAATCTCTTTGGACAGGCTCTTGCTGTAGGTTGAGAGGGCAGCCTTTGCCGCAGCGTAGGCCGTCGTCGCCCCGGGCAATGGCAGCGTCCGCTGGATTGAGGTCACATGAATGACGACCCCAGTGCCGCGTTCCACCATCTCGGGCACGAACTCCCGATCAAGCCGCACCGCAGGCATTAGATTCAGGTCGAGTTCTCTTGCCCATATGTTGTCACCAAGTACCTTGAAGCCTCCGGCCGGGGCTGACGACCCGCCGAGCATGTGAACGACGATATCCACACCTCCCATACGCTCTCGCACACCATCGGCGAGAGTCGTGCAGCCTTCGGGCGTCGTCAGGTCGGCGGCCACGAAAAAGGATTCGCTGAGGTCGCCAGGATTCTTGCGGGCGCTGGTCACAACCTGAGCGCCGAGTTCCTGGAACAGGGCGACTGTCGCCGCGCCGGCACCACGAGTGCCGGAGGTAATCAGTGCTCGCTTACCCGTCATTGTGAGGAACGGGATCATAGGGTAATCCCCAATTCTGCGATCTCTTCGCCGTCGACGACGAATGTGTACCTCAGGTCTACCGGGCTGCCGGGGAAGTCCCCGACAATATGGCTCGTCACAAGCGTCTGGCCGACTTCGGTTCCGACAGCGAACGGCTCGACCGTGTAATTATACTTCTTCGAGGCATGCGCTTTCCATCCGCGGATCGCATCCCGGCCCTTGTAGGTGTTGCCTTCATCCCTGACGACTGCCGTCTCGGTGAAACACCGGGATACCTCCTCAGCGCTCCTGCTCCGCTCAGCCAAAAAGTAGTTGGCAATGCCTTTAGGTAGCTCGATACTCATCTGTTCGTCTCCTCTGACTTATGCGCGTGCGGTAGGCCGACGCGTGTTCTATCCGCCAAACTTAAGGCTGGACTGGCGCGGCGATAATCGGGATAAACTGGGATGTGTTGATGCGAGAAACAGGATAATGCCACGCCACAGCTTGACTGATCTTGACGCGGTGCTCGCCATCGCACGCAAGGGTTCCTTCCGTTCGGCCGCGCTTGAACTAGGGCTGTCCACGACTGCCATAAGCAGTGTGATCGGCAAGCTGGAGCGACAACTCGGAATTCGCCTGTTCAACCGCACGACCCGTAGCGTCTCGCTCACAGACGCCGGCCGAAATTTTGTCGATCAGATTGGCCCCGCGGTAGATGACATCTATCAGGCAATGGACAACGCAAGGTCGCAACAGGAGACGCCGTCTGGCACACTTCGCATCAACGCCTTCGCGATGGCTGCGCGTGAAGTCCTGTCGCCGATCATCCTGCAATTCGTAGGTCGCTATCCGCAGGTGCATGTCGACTTGGTCACGGAAGGTCGCATCGTCGACATCGTTGCCGAAGGTTTCGACCTAGGGATACGAAGCGAAGACCTAGTCCCGAGCGACATGGTCGCGGTCCCGGTGGGGCCACCACAGCGGTACGCAGTGGTCGCGTCGCCCTCCTACTTCGCGAAGCAGGAAAGACCGCTTGTGCCGCCTGACCTCCTCCATCACCCATGCATTCGCATTCGGCTTCCCAATGGAGCGATCTTCCGTTGGAAGTTCGAGAAGGAAGGGCAGCCGATCCAGATCGATGTCAAAGGCCCCATCACCCTCGACGAGGCAGCGCTGACGCGAACAGCACTCCTGGAGGGGGTCGGCATCGGCTTCATCTGGGAGGCTGATGTGCGTGAAGACTTAGCTGCGGGGCGGCTCGAACGCGTCTTGCAGGATTGGACACCACCGCTGTCACGGTTGTGCCTGTACTATCCGGGCCGCCGAAATCCGTCAGCGGCGTTCAAGGCATTCATCGACATGGCCCGAGGTCGATCCACTGACAAACAGTATGCGGCTCGATCTTAGGCTTAGATTTCGACTTCCGCTGGACGATCCCATCCAGCGCGAACCATGTCCGTTATTGGGGTGTCGCAATCCCCGATCAAAAGGCCGGAATTGGGCGCATTCCCGCTCGACAGCTTTGGGGCCTGAAGCAGACCGGCAGCTTCCGACCGGAAAACATCGATTGCGGCATCAAGCTTAGCGTGGGCGTGGTGCTCCGGCGCTAGTACCGCAGTGGCGTAAGCCTTCTGGGTCGAGATCGTCGCAGATTACCATTAATCGCAATACGCGAACGCTGACAACACACCAACGTAGGAAGGCGCCAGCGTTCTTGAATGCTTCTCCGGTGGCAGAAATCGGAGACGGTCATCAAGCTGCAGTCGCTTGCACGATGAGGTTGGTCTTAGCCATTGCGCACGTCGCAACGGCGTCGCAATCCAAAAGATGATGGACTGTCGCTGCCCAGGCCGGTGTCAGCTCTCTACATCAGGACCGATTGAGCTTTGCACGACAATGCCACCCCAGTCCTCGGGCACTACATCAGCGATTGACTGCGAAAAGGTCCAATTGTGGCCGGCGAGGTCACGGCAGGAATACTGACGCTCGCCATAAGGATGGCTCGTTGGCCCGCTGAGAATAGCTGTGCCATGCCGCGCGGCTCGCCTGTGGTGCGCGTCGACGTCCTCGACGCGTACCATCACTGCGAATGGCCCACCTGCCCGCGTCAGTCCGCCAGACTTCAATTCTGTGACAACGACGGCGCCGTCTCCGAAGCCGAGCTGGGCACGGTGATTTCCGATCATCAGCCGTATTTCGAAGCCGAAGGCCTCGCAAAGCCAATGGCTGGCCGTCTCGACATCGGGATACGAAAGCACCGGTATGACCGTGCTCGAGGGCATCGAGCGGTTGTCGATCATGGTCATCTCCTATGCTGTCTTGAAAGGGGTGAAGGCTCTCGGCAAAGAGCCTTCAACTATAGGGCGACCAACATTGTTGGCGAGGACCGTTATAGGGCTGGTAGCTGTTGTCCCGGGCGCGGTAGGAGACGTAGCGCTCGTAACACCAGCGGATATGCGCTGCTTCCAATCGGACCGCCGGACTTGGCGCTACCGGTGCGACGGTCACCGCCGCGACACCGGCGGCAAAGGCGGCTGCCGGGAACCAGTAGCCATTATGGTAGCGGTAGCCTGGCCGCGCGCGGACATAGCCGCGATAGCCATTGTAGAAGTATCCGCCGCCAACGACGTAGAAGCCGCGCCGAAACCAGACCGGCGTCGGCGCTGTGGTGACCGACGCCGGGGCAGACGCCGGCGCGACCGGCAAGGCCTCGGTCGGCGAGGTGAGCACTGTGGCGCCAATCGTCAAACCGCAAAACGCTGTGATTGTCCGTTTCATCTTTTCACTCCTTTTGGATGGGGTCGAAGGTTGGGGATTACTGACGTCGAAGTGCCCGCAGTTCGGAGATCGAAAGCGCGCCGTCGCCGTTTGTGTCTGCCTGCAGCAATCGGTCGGGAACGAAGGCGGCAAACTCGTCGCGCGAAATCTTACCGTCGCCATTGCGGTCAATGCGGCTGGCTTGGGCTTGGAAGCCGGCGAATTGCGCGGCCTGGAAATCGCGCTTCGACTTCACCCGTTCCACTACCCCGCGCACTTCTTCCGCATCGAGCAGACCATTGCGGTTGGCATCGATCCAGTCGAACATCTTTGCCCGCGCGGCCTGGATTTCGCTGAATTCGAGCTTTCGGTCGCTGTTGGTATCGATGCGCCGGAAGAGGTCCCTGTCGCTGCCGTCCGCCGCACAGGCGCTTGCGGTGCAGAGCAGCACGCCGGCAAGGGCCATGACGATCTTGTTCATGTGAATCTCCGTTGAGTTGGATGGCCCGCTGCGGACCGTCCTTGCAGAGCCTTCTACGCAGCGCCTGTGGTGGTCCTACGCAAAGCCAGATGATTTTTTCGAGGTGCGGCCAGCACAGCCGCCTGTCCCGCTGCGATAGAGAATTCAAGGCCGGCAGAGAATCTTGCGCGTCGAGCGTAGGAGCGCGGCTCTCGCTGCGTATCGGTCAGCAGTTGCCCCCGCCTGACAATGAAAGGACATCACCATGAAACGCTCAGCACTCATTGCTGCCTTGCTTGTCGGACTTGTGCCGCTCCGCGCGGCGCAGGCGCAAGACATGCCGGGCCAGCGGATCCTGCAACGCATCGATGCCAATGGCGACGGCGCCATCACTAAGGATGAGATGACGGCGGCCCGCCAGCGCCTGTTCAAGCGGCTTGACCGCAATGGCGACGGCGTCATCGACGAGAAGGAGATCGAAAGCGCCCGCCAGGCGATCGAGGATCGCGCCGAGGCGGCGCAGGCGCGGCTCGGCACTCGGTGGCGCCGCTTCGACACGAATGGCGACGGCAAGGTGTCGCAACAGGAATTCGCCAGCAGCATGTTGTTCGACCTCGTTGATCGCAACGGCGACGGCAGACTTTCGGCGGACGAGATCGCAACCATTCGCAAGCTGATAGCCGAGCGTGCCAACTGATTGGCGATGATTCCCTTTACAAAACAAGGAGTACGACATGTTATCTTCAGTAAAGATTCCAGCTCTCTGTATAGGCGTGATGCTTGCCTGGTCGGCCGCTTCGCCGGCCTCGGCCGAGGAATGGCAGCGTCCGACCGCGCATGGCGGCGAGATTAGCCGCAGCGTCAGCAAGGACGGCAATGTCTACACCGGATCGACCACCCGCACTGGCCACAATGGCGGCACCTACACGTCGAGTTCCAAATGCGTGGGAGGCGTTGTTGACCGCTGCGCCCGCAGCTATTCTGGCACTGGGCCGAATGGGCAGACCTTCTCCGGCAAACGAGTGTCGGCGCGCGGCCCCTTCCATGGCCGCTCTGCCGGCAGCTTCACCGGCCCGAACGGCAACACGGTCCATGGTTTCCGTCGCTGGCGGCGCTGACATCTGGTGTGATGGATTTGAATCCGAAATTCGTTTCTGTGCTCCTCCTGATCGATGCGAATTTCGGATTCGCCGAACCAGCAGTCTCGTTCGTGGACACGCGCCGCCGTGCCACATGAAGAGCCCCGTGGCGACGATGAGCTTCTGGCGCGCATCGCCGCGGGCAGCCAAAGCGCGCTGTCCGAGCTCCTCGCCCGTCATGGCCGTGGGCTGCGGATATTTGCCGCGCGCTATCTCGGCAATGCCGGCGACGCCGAGGATGTGGTGCAGGAGGTGTTCGTGACTGTTTGGAAACAGGCCGCGCGGTTCGATCCGGCCAGAGGGCGGGCTTCGACCTGGCTCTACCGGATCACCGCCAACCGTTGCATCGACCAGCGTCGACGCAGGGCGCTACGCAGTTTCATCGGGCTGGACGTCATAAGGGACGAGGTTGCGTCGCCGGAGGCGGATGCCGAAGCAACGACCGCCGCGCGGCAGGAACTGGCGATTGTACGCGACGGGCTCTCGCGCCTGCCGGAGCGGCAGCGCATGGCGGTGCTGCTGAGGGCCGTCGGCGACCTCGACATAGCGGCGATCGCGGAGGTGATGGGCAGCAGCGTCGGCTCGGCCGAGCAATTGCTGGTGCGCGCACGACGCGCACTCAGGGATCATTTGGCAATGGCGGCTGTGAGCCGCGAAAGGAAGTCCTCATGACACGGGACGAATTCGAACGATGCAGGCGCCGCTTCGGCGATACCGTCGAGGCATGGCCAGCCCCTTTCCGCCAGCAGGCGCTGGCCTTGATGGCGGCGGAGCGGAATGACGATCCGGATGCCGCGCTCGATCGCCTCGTGCTCGAGGCGGCGCTGACCGACGGCGACGACCCGGCGCTGGCGCGCAAGGTGCTGGCCCGTATCGAAGCCGGCTCCGCACGCACATCTTTCCTGCCGCATCTGCTCTTGAGCCCGGCCGGGTTTGCGGCCTGCGCTGCTGCCGCGCTCGTGGCGGCGACGCTGGCAGGCTACCAGGTGGCGCGGCTGCAGGACGATCCTGCCGATACGGAGCTGCTGGCTCTGGCGTCGGGATCGTCGCTGGCCGACGGCGGTGTTGTCGCGGATGATCCGGCAGAGGAGGGCTCGCTTTGAAGCGTTCCTGGATATGGACGACGACGCTGGTGCTGCTTGCTCTTTCGCTGGCCGTCAACTTCTTCCTGGTCGGTTATGCCATGCATGGCCTGCACCAAGGCGCGGCGGCGCGCGTGCTGTTGTCGGAGATTGCCAGCAGTTATCCGCCCGAGGTGAGGAAGGAGTTCCGTGGCGTGCTGCGCGACAACCGCGCGCGCACCTTCCAGGCCTTGCGCGACCTGCGCACCGCCCGCGCCAGGCTGGCGGCGGCACAAACGGCCAAACCCTTTGACGAAGCGGCGGTGAAGGACGCGATGACAGCGGTGCGTAGCGCAACGACCAGCCTCCAGGCGACGATGCAGGACTTTCTCCTGATGGCGCTGAAGAATGTCAACGCCAGACCCGCTGTGGGCGGCTGAGCCGTCACGGCCCTACTGGCGGCACAATCGTCGCCGACCTATGTCGATATCCAACTGGTTTGCGAGACCTGACCACGATGATGGAACAATGCGGCACGACAGGCTTGTTCTGACTCTGCTTTGGCGCGAACTCTCGGCTGGCTCGCGCTCCATGCGCCGCCGCGACCTTGCCTGGATCGGGCTTGGTGGCGGCGCCCTTTTTGCCTACGCCATGGCCGATATCGTTGTCGCCTTGCAGGCGGGGGCCGCCACGCTGCGGCAAGCACAGGCGCTGTGGCTGCTTGGTTTGCCAGGCGTGCTTCTCATTCTTGGCGGCTTCGCTGGCAACGCGCTCGCCAGGCTTTGCATGTCGCGCGCTTTCGCGCCGTTCCTGAAAGCATTACCGCTTTCACTCATGGAGCGCCGGCGCATGGCGGCGGTGGCGGCGTGTGTGCTGGGCGTCGCCATTGCCTTCATTGTCGCAGCAGCAATGGGCCTTGGCTGTTTCGTCATCGCCAAACCGCTGGCGCCGGCCTGGGGTCTCTGTGCCGCGATGCTGTTTGGCGCCGGCTTTGGCGCGGCGGCGGTGCTGCGCCTGCGGAACGCTCGCGACCTGGTCCGCATAGACAATACCGATCCGGTGAGCGATCCGGGCGGGCGCAAGTCTTGGCTCGGCGTTTTGGATCGTTCGACGCCGGCCTGGCTCTCCAGCTGGGCCTGGGGTCTGCCCGCCGGCCATGTAAGACTTTCATGGCAGCTGGCGGGAGCAGCCATCCTGTTCGGTTTCGCTGCGGTCATTGCCGGCTCCATCAGCCTTGTCCACGATGATCCCGTGCCGGCGGCCATGGCCGGGCTGACAGGCGGCCTTCTGGTCTTCATGTTGAGCGCCCGGTTCCATCCACTCGGCTCGCCGGTGCTGCGCACCGCTCCGCTGGGTTTCGTCAGGGCCTGGCTGCGTCTGGCGCGGCTGCCCCTGCAATTGTCGGTCGCCTACTTTCTCCTACCGGCCGGTGCTGCCCTGGCGGCTGAACCGTCGGCCTGGGCGATGCCGCTCGCCAGCGGCTTCTGGCTACTGGCGCTGAACGGCGCCTATGCGGTGTTTGCCAGCTATTTCATGACCGCCCCATTCGTCGCCGCGCTGAGCTTCCTCAGCGCCATCGCCTACACCAGCTACGAGTCGCTCGAATATGGGCGCACGGTACTGATCGGTTTCGCCGCCCTTGTCCTGTTTCTGTGGCACCGGGCGCAACGGAGATATCGCCATGGATAGCAGCATCGATCCTGCCGAAATCCTCGCGGTTCGCGGGCTCAGCGCCGGCTATGGGAGTCGCGCGGTCATCAGCGGCATCGATCTGTCGCTGGAAGCGGGCGACGTGCTTGGCCTGCTTGGCGCCAACGGCTCGGGCAAGTCCACCTTGCTAAGGGCGATCACGGGCCAGATCCGGCCGCTCGAAGGGACCGTGGCGATCGACGGCGCCGACCTTGCCAGGGCACCGGAACGCGCCAAGTCCGGCTTCGGCCTTGCCGTGGATCCATCCGACCTGCCGGCGGCGCTGAGCGGGCGGCAATACCTCCAACTCGTCGCCTCGATCCGAGGCTGCGCCGAAGACGACTGGCCAGGCGTCAATGTCGCCGAACGGCTAGGGCTCAAGCGCTGGATCGACCGGTCGATCGCCGAGTATTCACTCGGCACGCGGGCCAAGATCGCCATTGCCGCGGCTCTGCTCGGTGCGCCGCCGCTGCTGATCCTCGACGAGTCCCTGAACGGCCTCGATCCGCTTGCCGCCTTCGAAGTGAAACACATCATCCTGTCTTTGGCTTCGAGTGGCGGCCATGCCGTCATCGTTTCCACTCACGTGGTGGAATCCGTGCCGGACCTGTGCAATCGCGCCATCCTTCTGGCCGAGGGCAGCATTGCCCGGGAATGGGATGTCCGGCAGATGGCTGAGGCCAGCCACGCACCTGGGGCCTTTGAGTTCAATATTATGCAGGTGCTTTCGGAATCTATGAGCTGGCGAAGGAGGTAAGCGGCCTATTTTACCGCGAGGGAATGGCTTTCGGGTGACGTCTGCTTTGAGTATTGGCAAATGCATCCCGAACTACCGGAATGCGGCGCGTTGCGGACCGACAGTTCTGGGGCCGGTTTTACGGACAGCCTTTGGACGGTCAGCGCGCGAAAGCTGCCTTGATCGGCTGGTTCCCAGCTTTGGACATCGGGTAGCACGTGGCCTGGTCAGAGAGCGGCCGTCTACGACGCTGGGGTGGCCGTTTTCCGTAACGGACGTTAAGGCCGCAGGCCGCGAGTGGTTCGGTCGCGGCGCCGTCCACACGGGGAGCGCCTAGCGACGCAGGCGCTTCCTTGCACGTTCAAGGATCTCCTCCGATAGGGGCGTCCCCGATGCGATTCGGGCCAAGGTCATGGCGCCGATCATGGTGGCGTAGTCCACCATGGCTTCGCCGCGGGCCTCCTCAGAAAATCGATCTTCGGCCAGCGCGTCGATCATCTCTTCGACGACAGCCGCCGCCGCCGCCCGCGTCTTACCTGAGGACCGGGCAGCCTCGCTCCCCAACGCCGCCATTGGGCAGGTAGGCGTACCCGCATCGCGATGCTCGGCTGACAGGTAGCTGTCCAACGCAGCGTTCCGCCCCTTTTCTGCCCGAACCTTACCGAGCATGCCCGCAGATGCGTTGCCCGCAGCGACGAGCGCCTCGGCTATCAGCTGCTCCCTGTTGCGAAAATGCTTGTAGAAGCCGCCGTGGGTAAGGCCGGCGGCAGCCATAACGTCCGAAAGGCTAGCCTCGGCGATGCCCGTGCGCCGGACGTAGTCTGCGGCCGCCGCGACGATGGCGCGCCGGGTTTCAGCGGCTTCCTTGTTTGACTTCCTCAACGACGCTTCCTCGCTACCGCTCACGAACGAGCCTTGACAGGTTAGATGTTATATGACATCCAAATAGATGTCACGCAACATCTAACTGATCTCTAATGAGAGGAGAGGCCTCATGCTGAACCAGCAAACCAGAGCCATCGGTGCCAATGTGCCAGAAGCGGTAGAACTCACACGGCTGGGCGTGTCGGGCGCGGCGGAAGCCATTCGCCAGGGCGAGGTCAGCGCCGAAAACTATGTTTCTGCCCTTCTCGCCAATGCGCGGCGGAACGAGGGCCTGAGAGCGTTCATTACACTGGACGAGCCCGGGGCTCTCTCCGCAGCCCGCGAAGCCGACAAGGCCCGCGCCAGGGGGCTGAACGCGCCGCTGCTCGGTGTTCCCTTCGGCGTCAAGGACAGCTATCTCACGGCCGGCTTGCGCACGACGCTGGGTGTCGGTGCGCTCAGAGACTTCCAGCCAACTGAGGACGCGGACGCCGTTGCGACGCTGAAGAGGGCGGGCGCGATCGTGCTTGGGAAGACCAACCTGGTCGAACCTTCCTATGGCTTGACTGGCGAAAACGGCCCTTACGGCCAGGTCGGAAACCCGCATGCGCCCGACTATGTAACAGGGGGTTCGTCGAGCGGTTCGGCGGCGGCGGTCGCCGCCGGCCTCACACCGGCGACGCTGGGCGGGGACACGATCGGGTCAATCCGCGTCCCTGCCTCCCTATGCGGCGTCGTGGGGTTCAAGCCCACAACCCGACGCTGGCCGCGCGCAGGCGTCGCGCCGATCTCTCACACACTCGATACGACGGGGGTCTTCGCTCGCAGCGTCGATGATTGCGTTCTGATCGATCAGGTCGTCACCGGTGCGCCGGCGGCGGAGCTGGACTCCCGCGCCGATCTCAAGGGAATGCGTTTCGCCTTTGCACCGCGCCAGTACCTGAACCCGGTTGACCCCGAGATCGAGGCGCAATTCCGCAACACGCTCCTGCGCCTCGCCGAGGCGGGGGCCGAAATCGTCGAGATCGATCTCGGCGAGGACTTCCAGGCGCTGGCCCTGCGGACCACGTGGAGCCTCTTCTTCCGTGAGACCAAGGCCTCGCTCAGCGAGTTCCTGGAGCGACACGCGATCCCCGTCGCCTTCGAGGATCTGCACGTGGGTCTGCGCGCAGGCGTCAAGGACGCCTGGGACCACTTCGTCATACCCGGCGCGCCGGGCTACTTGAGTGAGCAGGCTTATCACGCCCTGGCTGCCGACCGCCTGGCGGTGAAGGAACGCATGAGCGAGATTTTCACGCGGCATGGTGCCCACGCGCTGATCTTCCCGACGACGCCCTGCACGGCGCCGAGGGTTGAGAGCCAGATGCAATTCACCGTGGGCGGCCATGAGGTTGATTTCCGGGTATTGGCGAACAACACCATTCCCGCCAGCGCAGCTGGACTACCCGGAGTCAGTCTGCCGATCGGCCTCGACAGTCACGACCTCCCGATCGGCCTCAAGCTCGACGGGCCGGAAAGCGGGGATCGCGCGCTCCTCGGTCTCGCGGCGCGCGTGGAGAAGGTCCTCAGGGCTAGGCAATAACCTTCTAATCGCTCTCGAAATCCCGCCCCTCATCATTTGGAGAACAGCCAATGGCCACCCCCACGGTCGAGACACGACCATTCACAAACGAGCACGTCACCATCCGATCCGCCAATCCCTTCACCGAGACGAAGGCCAGGCTTGAGAACCTCGTCCCGCGGATCGATGATGGGATATTCACACTGCTGCGATACGGGGAGGCCGAGCGCGCTTTGCGCGAGCTCGAAGCTTCGGCGAAACTGTCGATTTTCGGCTTCCGGGATCATGGCGCGCTGCTGGCGATCGCAGGCCAGAAGCGGCGCTCCATCCAGTATGACATTGGCAACCCGTTGACGGCCTCGAAGATGACCCGCCACCAGCTTTCCGCCGGGATTTACGCACCCATCCGCGTCCTGTTGCGGGAGGACGGAGAAGGCTCGGCGTTCGAGTACGACCGGCCGGCTGCCGTTTTCCGCCAGTTCGGCGACCCGCTGGTGGACGCCGTCGCACAGCGTCTCGACCAGGACCTGCAAGCCGTGCTGCAAAATGCGGCGGCCTCAGGTTCTGAAGACGCACAGCCGCACGTCGAAGGAAGGGCCTCGTGATGCCGAAACAACAGCGCCCCGTCATTCTGATCAACACCTTCCGGTTAAAGGCGGAAGATCCGGCCGAATTGATAGCTCTGCTAACCAAAGTCACAGAAGAGTCGGTCGCGACGGCCCCTGGCTTCGAAGGCGCGACACTGCATCTGAGCCTGGATGGCGAGCGGGTTGTGATGTATGCCCGCTGGCGAAGCCTCGTGGAATATCACGCGATGCGCGCAGGCAGCAGCTCTATGAGCACGCTTCGAGAGATCATGGAGACTGCGATCTTCGAGCCCGGCGTGTTCGAGGTCGTACGTGAGTTTCGGCCACCGCACGTCTGACTTCGCGGCCGGGCTTGTTCGTTTAATCTCAACTGAAAACTCCTCCGGATGCGCCCGAACGCTACGTTCTCGCCCTGCAACGACTGTCTCCGACCGAGTTCATGGGTGACGCTTCATTGCGGGGGCGAACGTCGGTGTAGCCGACATCTGGTGCAAAGCCGTCGCCGGTAATGGAACGCGTTCCCGTGCTCATCTGCCAACGGCGTTCTCAGCTCAAATCTATGAGGCTGCTTATGACGCACCGTTTCCACAGAGTGGACTGACTGGAATGTCCCGAAGCCAGCCATCCCTGAGCGACCGCTTGCCCGGAGGAACGAACGGCCGCTTTTGGGATCGATGCCGGTGAGGCCGAACGGCCGATAGGGGCGCATAGCGTTCGCGGCCCCACTCGGGAATGGAGCCGCTACTTGTCAAACCTCTGTTAACTCGGCGAGTTCAAGGGCATCTTCAACGTCCACACCGAGATAGCGGACCGTGTTCTCGATCTTGGTCGGCCAAGCAGGATCTGGATGGCTCGCAGGTTTCCGGTCGCCTTGTAGATGATGGATGCCTTGATACGGCGCAGCGAATGCGTGCCGTATTCCTGAGGTCGAAGCCCGATCGCCGCGACCCATTGTCGACGAGACGGGCATACTGTCTCGTGCTCAGGTGAGCTGCAAGGTCGATCCTGCTGGAGAACGCATAAAATCATCAATGGTACCGCCGCGTCGTTCCAACCACGCGAGGAGGCTTGTGCGCGCGTCGCTCATCAGCTCGAACTGCACCGGTCGGCCGGTCTTCTGTTGCACGACCATAGAGCGCGTTCGGATTTCCGGGCCGGCAACGATAGTACCAATCTTGATCTTCACGAGATCGCACCCGCGCAACCTGCTGTCAATCGCCAGGTCAAAGAGCGCTCGATCGCGCAGACGGTGCTCCCGATCGACGAGAATCGGATGGCCCATATCTGTCGAGGTTTCAGAGGGCGTTTAGTGCCAACCTTCTTGCCCGCATTCCATGCGCGGCGATCGTCGGCAGCTAGGTCATAATGTGAACGTCCCATTTCGCTTCTCCTTTGGCCATGATTGGCCGGCCGAGAAACGCGGTGCTGGCAAAGCCGGGGCCGCAAGCAGACTTACCGCTTTCAGCGATTAGAGATCCATGCAGACACTTCGGGGCCGTCTCCGGACTGGCCGGTTTCGGTCCGCACTCGCGAAAAGCTAGCATTTGGCTCGCGCTCCCTGGAGCCCGCCCGCATCGACAAAACAGGCCTGGATGTGTTTGCCTGACCGATTGATGCGCAGGAACTTGCAAGGGTTTTAGCCGCAACGTTCCCGTGACGTTTCTGTAGGCGGCGGCGACGATCCCGAGAATTTTAGGACGCGGCGGTTGGCTGCTAGTCAGCGCCAAATCGCCGTTGTGAAATATTTCAATGGAGCGATTTCGGCGCACAGGAGTTGAGGACCGTGACTATCAGTTGTAGGTAGAATCCGATGTCGCTGCCTATAGGTGTTTTCGAAGACGACTTCTAATCCCCATAGACATCGCGGACTCTCTCCGGAGCGAAGGATTTCTGGTTTTCGAGGCCGCCAATGCCGACGAAGCCATCGCCATACCCGAATCAGGTGTGATGATCGAAACGATGTTCACCGACGTCGACATGCCGGGCAGTATGGATAGCCTGAGACTATCGGCCGCTGTTGGCGATCGATGGCCGCCCATCAAGATCGTAGCAACGTCGGGGCATCGCGTCTTGGCGGCAGCGGATCTCCCGGAAGGGAGCGCGTTCTTCGGCAAGCCATACGACCACGCAGCGGTAGCAACCTGCCTGCGAGGCCTCTTGTCGTTCTGATGGCGATGACGGAAGGCCAACCTCAATGAACGGTTTAGGCCACCGAGGTCACTGAAAGACTATTGCGCAAGGCGATCAGGCTGGACTTTCAGCGTGACAACAAGACCATCCTTTGCCCAGTCGTAGAGAATCGAGCCGCGCAGATGACCAGTTACGCTGCGTTCTACCAATTTGCTTCCATATCCTGGAGCAGCGGTCGGCGCCTCGACGGGAGGCCCGCCGCTCTCTGTCCAGACGATCGAGACAGCATCACTTTGCGCCGAACACGAAACATCCAACGTCCCAGTCTCGGTCGACAGAGCGCCGTATTTAAGGGAATTGGTTGCAAGTTCATGGATAATAAGTGCGAGGATTGTTGTTGAAGATTCACCAACGCTCATCCTGGGCACCGCAACCCGAATGCGACCGCTGAAAGCGCCCAGATCATCATACGGCGCCAGAAGTACTGTCAAAAGATCGCCTAGCAGCGCCGAAGCGGCCTCGGTTTGACCCGGCACGGGCCTGACCAGATCGTGGGCGCGGCCCAAGGCTGTCAGCCTCTGTGTCAACTCGCGTGCCATGTCGTTGGTCGTGGTCGTCGAACGGGAGGTGATAGCGGTAAGGCCGGAGGCGATGGTCAGCAGGTTCTTGACACGGTGGCTCATTTCGCCGGCCAGAAGCTCCCGACCTTCCTCCGCCTGTTTTCTCCCCGTGACATCAATGAAAATGCCGAACATCAGCCGCTGGACCATCCCTTCATCGTCGCCTTGCCCCCGGGCCGAGATCCATTTTAGCTCGTCTCCAATCATGATCCGGAAATCGATCTCGTAGGGGCCTACAATTGCCCGCGTCGCGTTGAAAGCGGCTCGCACACGGTCGCGGTCGGCAGGATGGATGTGCGCGGATAGGTCTTCAAATTTGACGTCCGTGGCACGTGATATGCCCCACAGGTCATAGGCCCGATCATCCATGGCCAACGCATCGCTGTCCACGTTCCACGACCATAGGGTGACGCCTGCGGCCTCGATGGCACGGATCAGGTTCCTGGGCTCCCATAGAAGTGGTTTCAGATGTTCCGCTGTGGTTTTCATGGACGCTCGCAAGATCGCAAGGGAGGTTTTGACGAATGGCCAAAAGGGATCTCAGATCCAGTTATTCCAGGTCTGAGAAAAAGTCGCAGATCAGATCGGCAAGTTTGGTTGCCTCAAAATCCGTCATGTGAGCGGCTGTTTGCACGGCGGCCGTTTCGAGATCGTCCTGATCGACCGCCAAAAGATCAAGAATTCGGGCAAATCTGATTTTGAGTTCATGCGCGCCTTCGAATTCATCGATCGTGACCTGAAGAATCCTTGGTGTAGCATCAATCAATCGGGTTTGGATGCTGTCAGGCGACGATGCAAGGATACGTATAGCCGCGAAAAACTGTTCGCGCGCATTGGTGTGTATTTCGTCCATGGGGTACCTTCTTCGCTGCAGGCACGCCCTGGACGCGGGGCGTGAAGCGCGACGTTTAAGAGCGAGAGATAGGGCGTGCTGTTGCGGCACCGCAATGGTCGCTGAGACTGGATCGCGGGGATGGTTTCGGACCCTCCACGTTAGGAGGGCAACCCCGAGTACCATAGTTCTCCACAATTACCCAGCCCTCTGGAACGCGCACGTGTCCCCGACGCACGTGCTTTGGTTGAATCTTCAGCTTAGCTTTTATCGTCGCTCGCCTGCTCACAAAGTCTTCAGGTTAGGAAGCTTGCGACGAGTCATTGGCTCGTTGTCCATTCGTCAGGATACTTGCTGATGCTTTCGCTTCTGGCTTAGGATGAAGGCTTGCATTACGCTCTCGGGAACGACACAACACGTTTGATCTGCTTTTGTTCCGCATGGTCGACATGTATGGGGTTGAAGAGGATGGGGTGTTCGCGGATGCAAGATTACTGGTGCTGGAACAATCCGACAAAATTGCTTAGCTTTCGCTCGCGGTCGCCAACGATGAACCGACCGCCAATTGCGCGAGAATCTAAAGACCCTCCGCACCCGCAGTTTACCTCAACACTGAGGACACAATCCCCATGAAAGCAATCGTAGCGACGGACCAGGCTGCAGGGATGTCCGGGATGAAGTTGGTGGAGCGGTCCGAGCCGCAGCCGGCAATAAACGACGTCGTCGTACAAGTTCATGCGGCAGGATTCGTCAACACCGAACTGGATTGGCCCTCGACGTGGGCCGACCGGGCCTTTTGTGACCGGACCTCTTCAATTCTCGGGCACGAGCTGGCCGGTGTGGTCACTAAGCTCGGCTACGGCACCACAGGGCTTTCTATCGGCCAGCGGGTGTTCGGCCTCGCGGACTGGCATCGCGACGGCACCCTTGCTGAGTATGTTGCCATGGAGGCCCGCAATCTCGCGCCCCTGCCCGGCGACGTCGACTTCACGGTGGGCGCGAGCCTGCCGATCTCCGGCCTGACCGCTTGGCAGGGGCTGTTCCAGCATGGCCGTCTTCAGGCGGGGCAGAGCGTCCTCGCGCACGGCGCGGCCGGAGCCGTCGGTTCGATGGTGGCGCAGCTTGCAAGGGAGGCTGGAGCCTATGTCATCGGCACCGGGCGCGCCGCCGACCGCCAGAAGGCGCTCAACTTCGGTGCAAATGAATTTGTCGACCTCGCAAATGACACCCTTGAAGATGTAGGCGGCGTCGATCTGGTGTTCGATGTCATTGGCGGCGATCTCCAGAAGCGGTCTGCAACGCTCGTCCGGCCCAGAGGTACCCTTGTGACGGTCGTCGGACCAACGGACAATCGACCTGCTGATGGCCTGACAGTTGATTTCGTCGTCGAGGCTGATCGGGCTCAGCTTTCTGAGATAGTGCAGCGGATCCGGGATGGACGACTGCGGACGAACATCGGCAAGGTTTCGAGCTTGGATGATGCCGTCGCTACCTTCAACTCCACCGAGCGACGCGCGGGAAAGACGGTTGTCCGCGTTCGTACGTGAGAACCTGGGAGCGACGACGGGTTCTCTCTGTTGTGGTCGCGTTTAGGCAGCTGAAACGGTGAGGCGCAAAGCGCCGTTCACCAGAAGTCATGCCCCGCCCATAAGCGCGCATGGCAGCAGCGTCTCTGATTTCAAAGCGGTAATTTACTCTTAAGCCCCATCCGGTAAGAACCTGTATGGACGAGATTTCTGAGAAGCTTTTCCATCTCTCCGACAACACACCGGTGTTGATAGCAGCCTATGACGGCTTCGACCGCCTCCGTTACGCAAATGGAGCATTTCGTTCAGCGTTTTTCCTCGACGAGGGTGAGACGCCGCTTTGGTCAGATCTGATGCGCCGCAACTTCAAAGCGAGTATAGGGACAGTTGTTCGCGATCCCGATTTCGAAACATGGCTGATTTCGACGCAATCGCGGCGCGGCAAGACAGGCTTTAGAGAGTTCGAGACGGACCTTGCTGACGGGCGTTGGCTATGGATGACGGAAACGATCCAAAACGACGGCTGGATGCTTTGCATCGCCAACGATATCACCAGGTTGCGGTCCCATGGGCGGTCAGTCCGACAAGACCGCGACAGGGCTATAAAAGCATCCTACACCGACGACCTGACCGGCGTTGCCAATCGCCGTTTTGTGAACGCGCGTATGGAAGAAATGGTCCAGAGACTGGACGTTCTGGGCTGCGTCTGCCTGCTCGACCTCGACAACTTCAAATACATTAACGACAGGTTCGGGCATCACTCGGGTGACATCATTCTGCGCGACTTCGCGGTGCGGATTCAACGTCAGGTGCGACGGTCTGACTGTTTCGGTCGCGTGGGCGGAGAGGAATTCGTGTTGGTCTTACCCGCCACCTCAACGTCAGAGGCAGAACTGATTGTGGAAAGGATGCTCGCGGCCATTCGCAAATCGAGGCCGCTTAGGCAAAAAGCGGATTTCGGGTACACTTTTTCTGCGGGTATTGCGTTGGCCATATCTGGCGACGTCGTCGCTGATGTGCTGTCGCGCGCCGACACGGCTTTGTATTCCGCGAAGATCGCGGGGCGCAACCGCATCCATTTGGCGGCTTAAACTAATTGAACGTCTGCAGGCCGAGGAGCGTAGAGACTTCCCCGTCCGCAACGGGGGTGGTTTGCGCAATGGTTCCGTACAATTTTAATCGCTTCGGCCAAGTGCCCACATTGAGATTGGCTAATATACGGCACGTTCAAAGCACAATAATGTTAAGCTAGACCTTTGCGCGCTCATGCAAGACATTGATCCTGTCATTGTCTAGCGCAAGAAGAGCGTATACGGACCGCGTTACGCCTTGGCCTTTCGCCTTGTTGGCGCTTTCTTCGGTGGCGTTTTCGCAACTGCCTTGCGGCCAAGGCCGGAAGACTTAGCGAGCTCCGACCGTTGAGCCGCGTAGCTCGGCGCCACCATCGGATAGTCTCGTGCGAGGCCCCACTTGACTCTGTACTCGTCGGGTGTCATTCCCAGCAAACCAAGGTGGCGCTTCATAGACTTGAACTTGCGTCCGTCCTCAAGGCTGACGATGTAATCGCGAAACACCGACTTCTTTGGATTAACTGCCGGAACAAGCGCGGGCGGCAGCGCTTCCACCGGCTGACTCAATCCCGACAAGGCAGAATTCACACTGGCGATCAACTCGGGGAGACCGGCCGCCGGGATCGCGTTCTTCTGAACATACGCCGCCACTATGTCGGCAGTGAGCTGCAATAACTGGACCTGCTGAGCTTCAGCGTCATTCTGCATGGTTCAAGGCTTTCCCATCTGATGTGCCTCTGTCTCTATTAAGGAGGTGCACAAAGTGCAACGGCCCGCGGATAATGAATGGATCTCACGCGAAGAAACTTGTCCATTTTGTAAGGCCAATGGGCACCTCGCGTGACCTAAGTAGCCCCGTACTTCCGTGCCGTAGTGGCGCTATGCCCGATGCGTTTGGTGGGCCGCTCAAATTTTCTGCAGAGTCGAGTACACGACTATCATAGTTAATTGTGGCTGCCGGTGACCTTGCGTAACCAGAAGCTCACAGTAGCTTTCCCGCGGAGGATGGTATGTTATATCCAGGTCGGCTTTTGGAGCCGAGCGATATTGTGGTGCTTGCCCACGTTTGTCAGACGGTCTGCACAGAGCGCGGTGTACGTGTCGCTTCGCAGGACGGAGAGCGCATAGCTGCACACGTACTCAGACTGTTTATGAACGGCTTGACTGGAGAGAATGAACTGCTCGATGCTGAGCGGAATTGGACAGAGTGACCTGTCGTCCCAGGAGCTTCCCGTCAACGACGCAGAAATGAGAGATGCCGCCTGATCCGTTTGATTGTTGCAGCCGAACCCCGTCACCTGCGATAGGTCGGGTGATCGGGAACAAACCTTATTTTTGAGAGTTTGTGGAGCCGTTTCAGCGGGCGACTAACCGAAATGCTTCTTGCCGTGAATAGTGCAATCTCGACGGCCGTTTCGGCTGGCAGGGGTGCCAATGCGGAAGTGTTTGGTGTGGTCGACCTCACCACTAAAGCTGAGGCAAAAATCGGTCCCGTCACCTTGGGTATGGCTATTCAGTTCGTGGCCAACGCTTCGGTGCTTGGATACGATGTTCGCGGAGCCATGATCTTCTATGGGGAACCGGGCACCCCGAGTCTAAGGGCAAGAGAGTGCGAACGCTTGTGGGCGCAGTTTGGCGGCGCACTTCTGCGCCCGTAATCCCCACGATCTTTCGGATTGCATCTTAGAATGGGAGCATCATTCTCCATCCGGGGTAAATGTTTGGCAGATCACCGGCACGACGGTCGATCCGACTAGTGGCGCAGGCTCTCACCGGGCCGAACAAACCGCTAGGAGAAACGAAATGGCCGACCCTCCGCGCCTGTGCTGGCACGATCAAGAGCGCCCAGCAATGCCCTCAAGGGCAAGGCGCAGATCTAAGTGATTGGCGCCCTTCAGAACCTGCTTTGTACGTTTCCGGCCCTTGCCTTTTTCGGAAAGTGCACCACAGAATGGGCCATTGAGGTTCTGTCTCTCTGGGAGGATGGGATGGACATTCAAGCACCTGTTCGGCCTGGGCAGCTAACGGCCAAGGAGCTGGTTCGCGAGGCCCTGTCGGGCTCTCAACCGGGCGACATAATTTCCGTGAAGGCGATCATTGCATTGGTACGCGAGCGCGGCCGTGGCCTTCGGGAAACCGACTGCCAACTAGTCGAAATGATCGTTAATACAGCCTCCATTTGGCAGCTTTTCGTCGCGTTCGACGTGCGCGAACCCTGATGCCCCTTCGTTGGTTCAACCCGCCCGTCTACGTCAAAACCGACCGAC
>NZ_RZRT01000061.1:0-30600 GCF_003998295.1 Mesorhizobium sp. M7A.F.Ca.US.011.01.1.1 | reverse complement strand
GCATCTACGCCGTCGGCTGCACCGGCGCTCGCATAGCTCTCTTCACCACTCAAATAACGATCAACAACAGTGCGCTTCAAACTCTCGCTGTGTTTGGACATGAAAACCCCCGAAGGTTGATGTCCAATTTTCGGGGGTCAGTTCACGAGGCCGGGTTTTTCATGAATTCAAAGGCGAACAAGTTCAGGCAGCTTCTTCCTGCTCGGCCTCTTCATTGTCGGCCTTGGCGCCACGCTTAGGGCCCTTGTTGAGGTTGACCTCGATCAAGCGCACGGCTTCGGTTTCCGACATGCGGTTGACGGCCGCGATCTCGCGGGCCATGCGGTCGAGCGCCGCCTCATAGAGCTGGCGCTCGGAATAGGACTGCTCCGGCTGGTTGTCGGCACGGTAGAGGTCGCGCACGACTTCCGAGATCGAGATCAGGTCGCCCGAATTGATCTTCGCATCATATTCCTGGGCACGGCGCGACCACATGGTGCGCTTGACGCGGGCGCGGCCCTGCACGACCTTCAGCGCGCGCTCGACATAATCCTCTTCCGACAGCTTGCGCATGCCGATGGAGGTCGCCTTGGCGACCGGCACCTTCAGGCGCATCTTGTCCTTCGAGAAGTCGATGACGAACAGTTCCAGCTTGTGTCCAGCAACTTCCTGCTCGTCGATCGAGACGATCTGGCCGACGCCGTGCGCCGGGTAGACGATGTATTCGCCGGTCTTGAAACCGTGACGCGCAGCGGTGGACTTCTTCTGCGGGGTGATCGTTGCCATTACGCCCTGAACTCCTTGTTGTGGCACCGGCGTCCTGCCGGTCCGAACTCGCGCGATCGGGGAAGCCGATCGTTAGCCGCACAACAGATGAACCCATCGGAAAAGCCGGACCGGCAAACGCGACATTGCGACCGCCTGGCCCAGATCGCTCTGGTCCGAATGGGATTTTCACCTTTCAGTGATTTGGGGCGTCTGCGCCATAAATCGACGTTGTGTCACCGGCATGTTTCGCTGATGTAACACAAAAAGTCGGAAGAATCAAGGTTTTGCTGCACAAGCGAAGGCCACAGGCCAGCGCCGCCTGTCAAGCCGGTTAATGCGACGTGCCTCTTACCCGGCGTAATACCGGCCTTTGCGGCCGTGTTGTCAATCGCCTTCGCCGGGCTCTGCCGAGAAGTATTTCTCGAACTTGCCGGCCTCGCCATCGAAGGATTTGGCGTCGGCCGGCGGTTCCTTCTTGGCGGTGATGTTGGGCCATTTGTCGGCGTATTCGGTGTTGACCTGCAGCCATTTGTCGAGGCCGGGTTCGGTGTCGGGCTTGATCGCGTCGGCCGGGCATTCCGGCTCGCAAACGCCGCAGTCGATGCACTCGTCGGGATGGATGACGAGCATGTTCTCGCCTTCGTAGAAACAGTCGACCGGACAGACTTCGATGCAGTCCATGTATTTGCATTTGATGCAATTGTCGGTCACGACATAGGTCATCGGTCGGCTCCGGGACGTCCCATTTTGTTGGGCTTTTTCCGTCAGGTAACGCCTTTGTCGACCGCTTGCAAGGGTAGCCATTGCGGACAGTGCCGGTGTTTCCGGAATGGAATTCCAGACTGCAGGCCCAGCGGAAGTCAGTCATGTCCCGCAGAGCGTCTGTTTGCCGGGCTCAGTTCTCGCCTCAGGCGTGCCGTTGTCCCAGAACCACTGCGTGTTTTTGGACGCCAGGCCATCAGTCTTCGCCGAGCAATCGGTCGGTCTGGCGACGTTCCTTCTTGGTCGGGCGGCCGCTGCCGGCCTCGCGCAGCCCCGGAATCGCATCGGGAGGGGCTTCGCCCTTCGGTGCGGGCGGTGGCGACATGTCCTCGTAAAGCGTACGGGCCTCCTCGGCCGGGCCGCGCCGCGTACCGGCGCCGAGCACCTTCCAGATGAAGATGCGGCGCTCGAGCGTGATGGTCAGGACGTCGCCTGGCTTGACCTGATCGGAGGCCTGCGCTGCTTTGTCGCGATTGATGCGAACGCGGCCGGCGACGACCAGTTTTGCCGCCAGCGAGCGCGATTTCACGGCGCGTGAGAAGAACAGCCATTTGTCGATGCGCTGGCGGCCTTCGGCAACCATCGAAGCGAGCCGGGTTCTACTTCTTCAACTGGTCGCGCAATGCGGCGAGCTTGGCGAAGGGCGAATCCGGATCGAAACGCACCGGGCGCTCCTCGCGCGGCTTCGGCTGAAAGGCCGGCTTGACGCCTTGCGGACCACCTTTGGCATCCGGCCTGCCACCCTTCCAGTCGGGACGGCCCTCACGGCGGTCGGGACGCTCGCCCTGCGGCCTGCCGTCACGCCGCTGTTCGCCTTCGGCCTGCGGCTTGGGTTTGAATTTCGAGCGGTCGAAGCGCGGCTTGCCGGCACCATCGCGCCGTCCTTCATGGGCCGGACGTTCTCCGGGTGCAGCTGCGGCCGGTGCGCCGGCGGTATCCACGGGGGCATCGCTTCGGCCGCGCGCTTGTCCGTTGCGTGGGCGATTGTTCCTGCGGCCGTCGTCGCGGTTGCGCGGCCGCTGTTCGAAGCGGCCCTGACGCCACAACAGGATGGGTTTTGGCGCTTCGGCTTCCGGAGCGGGTTGGCCGACGGCTGCTTCAGTCACCGCCACAGGTTCGTCCGGCGCGGCGTCCGTTGCCGGCGCGGCATTTGACACCAACTCGGCCGTTGCGGCTTCTTCTGCCGCTGCAACTTCGATCTCGGCAATCTCAGTCTCTGCCTGCGGTTCAACCGGCGCCGGTTCGGCGACGTCGGCCGCAGCCTCGGCTACAGGCGCTTCGTCTTGCACGGTTTCGACCGGAGCGTCCGCCTGTTCTTCCACGGCAGGCGCAGCAGGTTCAGCCGCGGCGTTGGAGGTGATTTCGGCGGGAATTTCGGCCGCGGTTTCCGAAACGGCCACTGCGTCAGATGCCGGCTCCGACCCTTCGACGGCTGCCTCTGCTGCGGCATCCATTGCCGCGGCTTCCGCCGCTTCGGCCTGCTCGGCTCGTGCAGCTTCTTCCGTCGCAAGCTTCGCCACCGCCGCTTCGCGCGCGGCATTGTCCTGTGCTTCGAGCCGTGCCTTGACCTCGACGGCCGGCTTCGGCTCGGCACGGTAGCCGAGACCTTTGAGGATCTCTTCCATGTCGTCTGCCGTGGCGCCGAGGATCGACATCATCGGCGGCGTCACCATGAACGACTGGCCGTCATAGGCGCCGTCCGGGCGCTGGCCGAGGCCGGGCTTCCAGTTGGTCGCCGGACGGATCAGATCCGCCAGCCGTTCCAGTATGTCGATGCGCACGGCGCGACGGCCGAGATTGCGGTAGCCGGCAAGCTTGTAGAACGTCTTGTCGAAAGCAGGGTCGATCACCACCGAGGTGCGACCCGAGGCGAGCGCATGGACCACGTCGCCAAAGCCTGGCTTGTCCTTGCCGTCATTTTTCAGCGCCCACAGCAGCGTCACCAGTCCGGCAGGCGCCGGCTTGATCAGCGCCGGCACGAAGACATGGTAGGCGCCGAAGCGCACGCCAAGCCGGCGAAGGGCGGCGCGGCCTTCCTGGTCGAGCGACTTCATCTCCTCGGCGATGTCGCGGCGGTTGATGAGGCCGAAATTCTCGACCAGCTGGAAGGCGATGCCGCGGCCGATGCCGGAAATCTGGTCGGCGTTCTTCAGGTCGACCAGCGGCTTCAGCAGCGACTCGATCTGGAAATTGACGAATCGCTCTGCACGCGCGGCGACCTTGTCGCGCGCCGGGCCGGTCAGCTGTTCGTCGGCCAGCAGCACCAGCCGCGGCTTCAGCGCGTCTTCGCCTGATACCAGCGTGCCGATCGGCGCGCCGATCCAGCGCAGCGTGCCGTCCGAGCCAAGCGCAATGTCGCCATTGGCCGAGGCGCCAAAGCGTTCGGCGCGAGCCTCGAACTCGGCGGCCAGCGCCTTCTGGGCGGCGGTGCGCACCGCCTTGGCGTCTTCGCCGCCGGCGGTCTGGTCGGCGGTGAAGCGGAACCCTTGCAACTCGCCGACATGGTGGCCTTCGACAAGGACGGTTCCGGTAGGACTAATTTCGGCTTCGGGCATGGTATTTTCTCTAAGGCGCCGCATGAGGACGGAAGTCCTGCGGTCTACGAAGCGTTTCGTCAACCGCTCATGCAGCGCATCCGACAATCTGTCTTCGATTTCGCGCGTCTTTTCCTGCCAGTGTGCCTGATCGGCCAGCCAGCCGGGCCGGTTCGACACGAATGTCCAGGTGCGGATCTGGGCAATGCGATGCGACAGCGTGTCGATATCGCCCTCGGTGGTATCGGCGCGGCGCACCTGCTCGGCCATGTAATTCTCGTCGACATGGCCGTAGCGTGCGAGGTCCGTGTAAATGGAAGCGATGAGGTCGGCATGCTGCGCCGGCGCGATCCTGCGGTAGTCGGGCAGCGCGCAGGCTTCCCACAGCAGCGCCACGCGCTTGGCATTGGTGGTGAGTGCGCGAATGTCCTCGTCGCGCGACAGATGCTCGAGCGCCTGTGCATCGACGGCAGGCAATGCCCGCGTCAGTCCCTCGACGGGGGCGTTGGTCTCGATCGAGCGCTTCAGCGCGTCGAGGCTGGCAAAGTCGAAATGCGCGGTGCGCCACTGCAGCACCTTCACCGGATCGAAATCATGGCCTTCGATCTTCTTGATCAGCTCTTCGTCCAGCGGGTCGACCTGGCCAGTGACGCCGAAGGTGCCGTCGCGCAGATGCCGGCCGGCGCGGCCGGCGATCTGGCCGAGCTCGGCCGCGGTCAGGTTGCGATACTGGAAGCCGTCGAACTTGCGGTTCTGGGCGAAGGCGACGTGGTCGAGATCGAGGTTGAGACCCATGCCGATGGCATCGGTGGCGATGAGGTAGTCGACATCGCCGGACTGGAACAGCGCCACCTGGGCGTTGCGGGTGCGCGGCGAGAGCGCGCCGAGCACGACAGCGGCACCGCCCTGCTGGCGGCGGATCAGCTCGGCGATTGCGTAGACCTCGTCGGCGGAAAAGGCGACGATCGCCGTGCGCCGCGGCAGGCGGGTCAGCTTCTTGGAACCGGCATAGGCAAGATGCGACAGCCGAGGCCGCGTCACCACCGAGACACCCCTCAGCAGGCGCTGCAGGATGCCATGCATGGTGGCTGCACCGAGCAGCAGCGTTTCCTGGCGGCCGCGCAGATGCAGGATGCGGTCGGTGAAGATGTGGCCACGCTCGAGGTCGCCGGCGAGCTGCACTTCGTCGATGGCGACGAAGGCGGCGTCGGTCTCGCGCGGCATGGCCTCGACCGTGCAGACCGAATATCTGGCGCCCGGCGGCTGGATCTTTTCCTCGCCGGTGATCAGCGCCACTTTGTGGGCGCCGACCTTTTCGCAGACACGGGCGTAGACCTCGCGCGCCAGCAGCCTGAGCGGCAGGCCGATGATACCACTCTCATGCGCCACCATGCGCTCGATGGCGAGATGGGTCTTGCCGGTGTTGGTCGGCCCGAGCACGGCAGTCACGTCGCGGCCCGACAGGATCAGCGGCTCGGTGTGTTTGGGCTGGATGTTCATCAACCTAGAATAAGGCTTCTGGGACCTGGAAATAAGGCTTCTTGGCCTCTGGTTGTCGGGAGCGTGCCTCAAATGGCGCGTATGACAGGCGACACATAGGGATTTCGGGCGCGAAGCGAAAGCGGAATGTTCCGCCGGCGGCCAGAAGGTGGTTTTGTCAAGCTTTCAACCGGCTGCGGATTAACGGATAGAACGAGTCTGGAACGAATCGGCGACGAATCAGTGACTCCTGCAGATTCAGCTTTTGTTCACGGCTACATGTGGATTTCGCGACCGCGAGTCGCACCACATGCTGAATCGCTGAACTGGCCCGTTTCATGCTAAGAGGGCGTTGCCGTTAACCTTTGCCTGGAAACAACCACGGTGGTTTGGCGCGCCTCGACCAACATTATGAAATTGTTGATCTTTCTTAACCTGCGTTAAGCAGTTGGGCAGGCGATTCCGGCTGTCGTCGTTAACGCTCAGCTCATAACCGGAACGAATCGGCGATGGCGTAATTTTCCCGATTTGTTCACCCCAATATCTTGTGTTGTGAACAGTTTATCCACCGAGAATCCACAGGTTGCCAGGGAGCTTTTGCACAGGGCTGCTGCCGGCTGTTAACCTTCGCGTGCCGAATTGGGTCAGCTACGGTCGCGAGCACGTCAAAGGACCGTGCCGGAAACGGGCCGGTGTGCCGGCCCGTCGATCTCCTACATCGCCACGTCAGGCGAAGTATTGGCCACCGTTGGCCGTGATGGTCGAGCCGGTGATGAAGCCGGCATCTTCGGATGCGAGGAAGACGACGCAGCGCGCGATCTCTTCCGGTTCGCCGAGGCGGCCGACGGGGATTTGCGGGATGATGCGGTCGTTGAGCACCCTCTCGTCGATCGCCTTGACCATCTCGGTGGCGATGTAGCCAGGGCAGATGACGTTGACGGTGATGCCTGCGCGAGCTCCCTCCTGAGCGAGAGCTTTGCTGAAACCGATGTCGCCGGCCTTCGCGGCGGAATAGTTGACCTGGCCGGCCTGGCCTTTCTGGCCGTTGATCGACGAGATGGTGATGACGCGGCCGAACTTGCGGTCGCGCATGCCGCTCCACAGCGGATGCGTCATGTTGAAGACGCCGGACAGGTTAGTGTCGATGACCTCTTTCCACTGCTCGCGCGTGATCTTGTGGAACATGGCGTCGCGGGTGATGCCGGCATTGTTGACCAGCACCGAGACCGGGCCGAGATCGGCCTCGACCTGCTTGATGCCGGCGGCGCAGGCATCATAGTCGGCGACCGACCATTTGTAGACCGGAATGCCGGTCTCGGCCTTGAATTTCGCCGCTGCGGCGTCATTGCCGGCGTAGTTCGCGGCAACCGAATAGCCGACGGTCTTCAATGCGATCGAGATCGCCGCGCCGATGCCGCGCGATCCGCCTGTGACGATTGCTACCTTGGTCATGCATTTCCCCTTTTTTTGATACCGCCCTGTTGTCGGGCTTGGCAGGCACTGGATACAGAACGGGCGGCTCGCGCCGCCCGGTTGGTGAGTTCTTCAGAGTGCTTCGATGCACATGGCGACGCCCATGCCGCCGCCGATGCACAGGGTAGCGAGACCCTTCTTGGCGCCGCGCCGGCGCATCTCGAAGACCAGCGTGTTGAAGACACGGGCGCCGGAAGCACCGATTGGGTGGCCGATGGCGATGGCGCCGCCATTGACGTTGACGACCGAGGGGTCCCAGCCCATGTCCTTGTTGACGGCGCAGGCCTGCGCGGCAAAGGCCTCGTTGGCCTCGACCAGGTCGAGATCGCCGACCGACCAGCCGGCCTTTTCCAAGGCCTTGCGCGATGCTGGGATCGGGCCGGTGCCCATGATCTGCGGATCGACGCCGGCGGTTGCCCAGGACACGATGCGTGCCAGCGGGGTGATGCCGCGCCTCACCGCTTCCGCCTCGCTCATCAGCAGCGCGCCGGCGGCACCGTCATTGATGCCGGAGGCGTTGGCGGCGGTCACCGTGCCGTCCTTGTCAAAGGCCGGCTTCAGCTTGGTCATGGCGTCGAGCGTGGCGCCATGGCGGATGTATTCGTCCTGGTCGACAATGGTGTCGCCCTTCTTGCCCTTGAGTGTGACGGCGACGATCTCGTCCTTGAACTTGCCGGCCTTTTGCGCGGCCTCGGCCTTGTTCTGCGAAGCCAGCGCAAACTGATCCTGGTCTTCGCGGGTGATCTGGAACTGACGTGCCACGTTTTCGGCGGTGTTGCCCATGTGATAACCGTTGAAGGCATCCCACAGCCCGTCCTTGATCATGGTGTCGATCAACTTGAAGTCACCCATCTTGACGCCGGCGCGCAGGTGCTGGGCATGGGTCGAAAGCGACATCGATTCCTGGCCGCCGGCGACGATGACCTTGGCATCGCCGGTGGCGATCTGCTGCATGCCGAGCGCAATGGCACGCAGGCCCGAGCCGCAAACCTGATTGAGGCCCCAGGCTGTGGTTTCCTTGGGCAAGCCAGCATTGATCGATGCCTGGCGGGCCGGGTTCTGGCCTTGCGCGGCGGTCAGCACCTGGCCGAGGATGACCTCGTCGACCTCGCCTGGTTCGACACCGGCACGTGACAGCAATTCCCTGATGACGACGGCACCGAGCTCATGCGCCGGGGTGGCGGCAAAGGCGCCGTTGAAGGAGCCGACCGGCGTGCGCGCCGCGCTGGCAATGACGATGGAAGCGGACATTTTCTTCTCCAGACTTCAAGGGTGTCGTTCTGTCGTTAGGGACTTTTCTTGCCCTTTCCCAACCCCAAGTCAAACCGGAAATGGGCAGGGCGCCCATGCGCCGCAAGCAGGTCGTGCCTTGCCATGGCGGCCATTCGTCCATTGCTGCGCAGCATATTTTGCCTGCTATGCAGCATTTAGTGATCCCGCACTGCACAAACTGCTTGGAATTGTGAAGCTTTTGCGCATATCCTCAAAAAAAAGGCACAATCGTTATCGGCGGCTTGCTCAGAGGCGCGCCGGTGTCCCCGGGAGGATGTAGATGGCCGCTAAAGACGATCCGATCATCATCAAGAAATACGCCAATCGCCGCCTCTACAACACCGGCACCAGCACCTATGTGACGCTCGAGGACCTCGCCGAGATGGTCAAGAAGGGCGAGGAGTTCACCGTCCAGGACGCCAAGACCGGCGACGACATCACGCATCCGGTGCTGACCCAGATCATCTTCGAACTGGAGAACAAGGACGGGCAAAACATGCTGCCGATCCCGTTCCTGCGCCAGCTCATCGCTTATTACGGCGACCAGATGCAGATGATCGTGCCGAGCTTCCTCGAACAGTCGATGCTCGCCTTTTCCAAGGAGCAGGAGCGCTTTCGCGAGCAGATGAAGGGGGCGATCGGCAAGTCGCCGCTCGACATGATGAAGATCACCACGCCGATCAAAGCGCTGGAGGAACAGACACGCCGCAACATGGAAATGTTCCAGAATGCGATGCGGCTGTTCACGCCGTTCCCGCCCGCCGGCACCGCGCCGGCCGCTGCGCCGTCGCCCGAGCCGGCCAGGAAGGAAACACCTGACAAGCCCGACGATCTTCAGGAACTGAAGGACCAGATCGCGGCCATGCAGCGCAAGCTCGACACGATGTCCTGAGCTTAGCGCTCTTGCGATCTTACGGCAGCACGCCCTCATAGCGGCCGCGCGGCCTGATGACACTTCGGCTTGTTATCTGTTCGACCGTGTGCGCTGCCCAGCCGACGCTGCGTGCGAGCGCAAACAGGCGGAACGGCGTATCGCGCGGCAAGCCAAGACTGCGCGTCAGCGCGGCCAGCCCAAAGTCGATGTTGGGAAGCGCGCCGGTCGCCGCAAAGGCAGCGTCGCGCAGCGACGATAGTGTGCCGTCAACCTCGATCACCGACAGAAGCGCTGCCCCTCGGGGGTCGCCGTCGGGATAGAGCTGATGACCGAACCCCGGCAGCGGCCGGTCATGGCTGAGCCAGCGCCGAATCGCCGCATCGGCGCCATGCCGCGCCGCATCCTCGGCCAGTTGCATCACCGCCTCGCCGGCGCCGCCATGGCGAGGACCGGACAGCGTCGCGAGCCCAGCCAGCAGGCAGGCGGCCAGCGGCGCGCCGGTCGAGGCTGCGACGCGCGCAGCGAAGGTGGACGCGTTCAGTTCATGATCGGCAAGCAGGACAAGCGCGCGGCGGATCGCATCGGCGCCGCTGGCGTCCACCGACCAGGCCTGTGCCAGCCGCTGATGGACGGGATCCGGTCCTGCCGGTGCGCCCAGCGCGCCGGCCAGCACGCCGACCGCGTGCGCGGCGTCGGCATGCAGCGAGGCGGCGCTGCGCCCAAGCGATGGGCGCCCCTGGCCGGCAAGCACGGCAAGTCGCGCAAAGGCCGCAGCCCGGCCAGCTTGATGGGGTGCGTCCGGCAATGGTGCTTCGAAAGCCACCGGTTCCGGCAGAGCCCAGAGAACTGCGGCGGCTTCTTCCAGTGTGGCGTGCCCGGAGAGCACCGCGGCGTCCTGCCCGCGATAGATGAGCCGACCGTGCGAGACGGTCGAGATCGCCGTTGCGATCGAGGGCTCGCCCCAGGCAATGGCGCTTTCAGCGATGGCTGATGGGCTCCGTCCGCGCGCCCTCCGCGTTGCCAGCGCTTCTATATCGTCGGCACGATACTGGCTGCGGCGCGGATCGGCGCGGTCGGGCCGCATGCCGATGCGCCCACGGCTGACATAGGCGTACAGCGTCTGCGCCCGCACCTTGAGCCTCTCCAGCGCTTCTTCCCTGGACAACCACTCGGACATATCGAACCCTGATATTGATTCTATTGATCAAGATTGATGGAAACGTTGCCCATCTCTATCTCCGATCCGGAAATGCTTCAAGGAGACAGGCTATGGCGAATGGGCTCGATGACGTGGTGGCGGCGGAAACCGTGCTTTCCGATGTGGATGGTCTTGGCGGCCGTCTGACGATCCGAGGTCATTCGCTGCCCGAGCTGGCCGGCCGCTGGGACTATGCTCAGGTGATGCGCCTGCTGCTCGACGGCTTCTTCGACGACCTTCCCGCCGACGCGAAGCTGACGGGTGCGCTGGGCCAGGCACGTGCGGACGTGTTCGAGCGACTATTGCCCTCGTTGCCCCGGCTGGCGTCGCTCGATGTCTACAGCGCCATGCGCGCCGGCATGGCGCTGCTGCCGGACGGCGACACATCGACGAACGCCTTGCTGCTCATCGCAGCGCCCGCCGTGCTGACGCCGGCCCTGCTGCGCCTGCAGCGCGGCGAGCAGCCGATCGCGCCGGACAGCCGCGCCCATCATGCCGCCGACATGTTGAGGATGCTGAGCGGCAACGCCGCCTCCCCAGCACTGGCGAAGGCGCTCGACACCTATCTGGTGACCGTCTGCGACCATGGTCTCAATGCATCGACCTTTGCGACGCGCGTGGTGGCCTCGACGCAGGCCGGCCTGACATCCTCCGTGCTGGCCGGGCTCGGCGCACTCAAGGGGCCACTGCATGGCGGGGCGCCCGGTCCGGTGATCGAGATGCTGGATGCGATCCAGGTGCATGGCGACGCCGCCGGCTGGCTTCGCGAGGAGATCGCGCACGGCAGGCGCATCATGGGCTTCGGCCACCGCATCTACCGCGTGCGCGATCCGCGCGCCGATGTGCTGAAGTCCGTCGTGCGGCAACTCGGCGGCGAGGGCGAAACCGGCCGCCGGCTGGCATTCGCGGAGACAGTGGAACAGGCAGCGCTCGACGTGCTGCGGATCGCCAAGCCGTCGCGCTCGCTGCAGACCAATGTCGAGTTCTACACCGCGCTGCTCCTGGAGGCGGCGGGTTTTCCGCCACAAGCCTTCAGCAATGTCTTTGCCGCCGGGCGCGTCGCCGGCTGGATCGCGCATGCGCGCGAGCAGCAGACGACCGGGCGGCTGATCCGCCCGCAGTCGCGCTATGTCGGGCCGGTGCCGGATCTCGTCGCCTGAGGCTTATCGGCGCCTAGCGAGCGACCGGCGATCCAAACGATATCCTCCTGGTGAGCGGCCGTGTGGCCGCTCATGACGAAAATTTCATCTCCCCGAAAAATTCTGGCCGCTGTTATTGCGTCGTATTGAGCATATATGCTGCACTGCAACATAGATGCATTCTTGCCGAAACCAGAGGATTCCGCCCATGGCCGCCAGAAAAACCGCTGTAGTCACAGGCTCTACCTCTGGCATCGGCCTGGCCATCGCCAAGGCGTTGGCGGCCGAAGGCCATAACGTCGTCGTCAATTCCTTCTCCGACACGGCGGCCGACTACGCCATCGCCGACGCGATTGCCAAACAGTATGGAGTGAAGACCGCCTACATCAAGGCCGATATGTCGAAACCGGCGGAATGCCGGGCGCTTGTCGCCAAGGCGGCCGAAACATTCGGTTCGGTCGATATCCTCGTCAATAATGCCGGCATCCAGCATGTCGCGCCGGTGGAAGAGTTCCCGATCGAGAAATGGGACGCCATCATCGCCATCAACCTGTCGTCGGCATTCCACACCATTGCAGCCGCCATTCCGCTGATGAAAAATGCCGGCGGCGGGCGGATCGTCAACATCGCCTCGGCACACGGCCTGGTCGCGTCGCCGTTCAAGTCGGCCTATGTCTCGGCCAAGCACGGCATCATGGGATTGACGAAGACCGTCGCGCTCGAACTGGCGCGCGAAAAAATCACCTGCAACGCCATCTGCCCGGGCTATGTGCTGACGCCGCTGGTCGAGGCGCAGATCCCCGACCAGATGAAAGCCCATCAGATGGACCGCGAGACCGTCATCCGTGAGGTCATGCTGGACAAGCAGCCGACCAAGGAATTCGTCACGGTGGAGCAGATCGCGGCAGCGGCGGTGTTCCTGTGTTCGGACGCGGCGGCGCAGGTCAACGGCACGCATCTCTCGGTCGACGGCGGCTGGACCGCCGCGTGAGGCCCGAAATTTTCTCATCTACCCAAAGGGACAGATCAAGGACGACGCCATGACCAAAAACGGCAAGGCGGAGGAGACGAAGAAGATCAATATCGCGCTTCAGGGCGGCGGCTCGCACGGCGCTTTTTCCTGGGGTGTGCTTGACCGGCTGCTGGAGGACGGCAGGCTGGAGATATCGGCAGTGTCCGGTACCAGCGCCGGCGCCATGAACGCGGTGGCGCTGGCCGACGGCTTCGTCCGCGGCGGGGTCGATGGCGCGCGGCAAAAACTCGAGGATTTCTGGCGCGCGGTGGCGGCCAAGGGCCGGTTCAGCCCAGTGCAGCGCATGCCGTGGGATGTCGCCTGGGGCAACTGGTCGATCGAGAATACGCCTGGCTATGTCTTCTTCGACACCATGTCGCGGGTGTTCTCGCCCTACGTCGCCAATCCGCTCGGCCTTAACCCGCTGCGCGACGTGGTGGAGCAGGAGATCGATTTCGACAATGTCCGCGCCTGCAAGTCGATGGAACTGTTCATCTCGGCGACCAATGTCGAGACCGGACAGTTGCGCGTTTTTTCCGACGGCGAGATCGACCTCGACGTTGTGATGGCTTCGGCCTGTCTGCCGCAATTGTTCCGCGCCGTCGAGATCAAGGGCGTGCCCTACTGGGACGGCGGCTATGGCGGCAACCCGGCGCTCTATCCGTTTTTCAAGACCGCGGCGACCGAGGATGTGCTCCTAGTGCAGATCAATCCGGTGGTGCGGGAGGGAACGCCAAGGAGCGCCAACGAGATCCAGAACCGCATCGACGAGATCACCTTCAACGCCGGGCTGCTGCGCGAATTCCGCTCGATCGCCTTCGTCAAGGAACTGATCGCCGCCGGCCGTCTGCCGCATGGCGAATATCGCGACATCCGCATGCACCGCATCGATGCCGACGAGGCGTTCAAGGACCTGTCGGCGTCATCGAAGGTCAATGCCGAATGGGCGTTCCTGACCTATCTCAGAGACCTCGGCCGCACAGCCGCCAGCGACTGGCTGGAAGAGAATTACGACGCCGTCGGCAAGCGACCGACGCTCGATCTCTCCGGCGAACTCGATGACGGCTTCAAGCCGGTGCGCGGTCCGGCACCCGGCCGGCGGGTCAAGGAATTCCTCGCTGTGCGCAAAAATCCGGAGGTGGTTCGCCGTCGGGCCTGAACTGAAACCCGATACAGCTGGTTTCATCGAGCTTTCAAGGTCAGGTCGATCACCCTGATCAGGGCAGCGGCCGCCTGCCGCTGTCCCTCCGGATCTCTGATCCGCGCCTTCATGCCTTCCAGCCCGTCGAGCAGCATGTCGGCGAGCAGTTGCGCCGACAGGCCCCTGGCCGCCAGGTCGACGCCGTTCCTGGCTGCCTCCCCCTGGATCGCGGCGGCAATATGTTCGCCAAGCCCGCCGCGCCAGCAGCCGACCAGATCGCCAAGGCTCGATTTCATGTCCAGCAGTTCGGCGCCGTGCGGCGAGGCAACAACCGCGCCCATCATCGAGATGAATGCCTCGTCGATGGCCCGCATCATGCGCTCGGTGAAAGGGCCACCGCCGGATAGGGCAATCTTTGCCGCCTCGACCGAGCGCGACAGGATCATCATGGCGATGGCGCGGAAAATGTCGGTCTTGTTCTTGAACAAGAGATAGAGCGCCGGGCGCGACATGTCTGCGGCGCGGGCGATGTCGTCCATGGTGGTGCGGGTGAAGCCATAGGCCAAAAACACCTTCATCGCGCCATCCAGGATACGGACGCGTTTGGGATCTGTGGCGGCGATGTCTTCGATCTGGTTCATGGAGCAATTCTATCCTGCAAAATCCTATTTGACAAAATGACGAAATTTGTCAATCTGTATTGGGCGAAACGGTCGAGAGGACGCTTCGCCCTTGGCAGTGGACGACAACAAAGGGTATCCCCATGCGCCTTACCGTCGACGGTCAGCCATTCGATATCGATGCCGATCCTGACATGCCGCTGCTGTGGGCGCTGCGCGATCTCATTGGCAAGACCGGGCCGAAATTCGGCTGCGGCATCGCCGCCTGCGGCGCCTGCACGGTGCATGTGGATGGTCAGCCGGTGCGTTCCTGCTCACTCCCGGTTGGGCAGGTCAGTGGCGCTGTCACGACCATTGAAGGCATCGGCACAGCAGGCAGACTGCATCCGGTGCAGCAGGTATGGCTGGAGGAACAGGTCGCGCAATGCGGCTACTGCCAGGCCGGCCAGATCATGAGCGCGGTGGCGCTGCTCGACGAAGTCGCCAACCCAAGCGACGCCGATATCGACAACGCCATGGGCGGCAATCTCTGCCGCTGCGGCACCTATCCCAAAATCCGCTCGGCCATCAAGAAGGCCGCGGCGCTCAAGACGGCGGGGCTCTGACCATGGCCAGTGTCGGAAAGATCGCCCGCCGCACGTTTCTGATCGGCGCTGCCGCCGTCGCGGGCGGCGTTGCCGTCGGCTACTACTATTATCGCAAGCCTTTTCCGAACCCGCTCGAGGCCGAGCTCGGCAAGGGCGAGGCGACCTTCAACCCCTATGTGAAGATCGGCGCCGACAACACCATCACCATCGTCGCGCCGCGGGCCGAGATGGGGCAAGGCATTTCGACGACGCTCGCCGTCATGGTCGCCGAAGAACTCAATGTGAGCCTCGACCGGGTCAAGGTCGAGCACGGCCCCGCCTCCCATGCCTATTACAACGCCGCGATCCTCGAAGAGGGCGGTCCGTTCGCCTTCTTCGACGAGAGCATGACCGCGCAGGCGGTGCGCTCGGGTCTCGGTGTGGTCGGCAAGTTCCTTGCCCTGCAGGGCACCGGTGGTTCGGCTTCGACACGCGACGGTTTTGACAAGATGCGGCAAGCGGGTGCAGTCGCCCGGCAGATGCTGATCGCGGCTGCGGCGCAAAAACTCGGTGTCGCCGCCGCCGATCTGGAAACGGCCGACGGTTCGATCCTGCACAAAGCGTCCGGCAAGTCGCTGACCTATGGCGCGGTCGCCGCGGCCGCCGCCGCGATGGCGCCGCCGGCCGAAGTCAGGCTCAAGGACCGGGCCGACTGGAAACTGCTGGGAAAGCCGCAAAAGCGCATCGACATGCTGGCCAAGGTGACCGGGGCGCCGATCTTCGGCATCGATGTCAGGCTGCCGGACATGGTCTACGGCACGGTCAAGATGAGCCCGCGCTTCTGGTCGGCGCCGATCAAGGCGGACCTCTCGAAAGCCGAGAAAATGCCCGGTGTGATCAAGATCGTGCCGCTGGAGACGAATTACGGCCATGGCTTCGGCATCATCGCCGACAACACATGGGCGGCATTCAAGGCGGCCGAGGCGATCGATGCCCAGTGGTCCGATCCCGAATACCCGCTCAGCAGCGCCGCTATTTCAGATGTCCTGAAGCAGGCGCTCGGCACCAAGGGGTCGGTGATGCGCGACAATGGCGACGTCGACACCGCCTTTGCCGACGCGCCGCGTGAAAGGATCGTCGAGGCCGACTATGCGGTGCCCTATCTGGCGCATGCGACGATGGAGCCGATGAACGCCACGGCGCAGCTCAGGGACGGCGCGCTCGACATCTGGTGCGGCAACCAGTCGCCGACCCTGGTGCGGCAGCTTTGCGCCAACGCGGTCGGCATCGAGCAGGACAAGATCGCCGTGCACACCACCTTCATGGGCGGCGGTTTCGGCCGGCGCGTCGAGGTTGATTACGCGCTGTGCGCCGCGCTGATGGCGAAGGAGACGGGCGGGCGCCCGATCAAGGTGACCTGGACGCGTGAAGAAGACATGCGCCACGACGCCTACCGGCCGGCCGCTATCGGCAAGTTCCAGGCGCGGCTCGGCGACGATGGCATGCCGGTCGCCGTCGACATGAGGATGGCCTCGCCATCGGTGATTGCCGGCATGCTGCGCCGGCTGTTTCCTTCGATATCGCCGCTCGGTCCCGACAAGAGCATCGTCGACGGTGCCTATGACCAGCCCTACACCATTCCGAACTACCGGGTCAGCGGTATCGCGGCGCCGGTCTCCATCCCTGTCGGCTCCTGGCGCTCGGTCGGCAGTTCGGTCAACGGCTTCTTCCATGAAGGCCTCATGGACGAGATCGCCGTTGCCGGCAAAGTCGATCCGGTCGAGATGCGCAAGAGACTGATGGCCGCCTATCCTCCGGCGGTGAAGGTGGTGGAGAAAGTTGCCGCGATGGCGAAATGGGGCGAGGCGCTGCCCGCCGGCAAGGCCAGGGGCATGGCCTTCACGCTGTCCTTCGGCAGTTGGGTCGGCGAGATCGTCCAGGTGGCGGACACGCCGGCCGGCATCCGTATCGAGAAGGTGTGGATCGCCGCCGATGTCGGCACCGCGCTCGACCCCGGCATCATCGAGGCGCAGTTGATCTCGGCGGCCATCTACGGTCTTTCGGCGGCGATGGGGCAGGAAATCACCTTCGCCGACGGCATGGTCGAACAGTCGAATTTCCACGATTTCGATGCCATGCGGATCTTCCAGTGCCCGGTCTTCGAAGTCGCTATCCTGGAAAACTTCCACAAGATGGGCGGCGTCGGCGAGGTCGGCACGCCGCCGGCGGCTCCGGCGCTCGCCAACGCCATCTTCGCGCTGACCGGAAAGCGCATCCGCACGCTGCCGCTGTCGAAAACAGTGGCCTTCGCATGAAGAAGCTCGTCATCATGCTGACGCCTGCTGCCATGCTTATGCTCGCAGCACCGTTTGCGATCGCGCAAGAGAGCCAGACGCCGGCGCCGGCGACCGTCGACGCGGCGAAAGGCCTGTCCGAATGGGACAAGGTCTATGCGGTGTTCTCGCATCCGCGCTGCGCCGACTGTCATGTCGCGGACGAGCGGCCGCGCTGGTCGGGTGCGCATTACGGCGGCACGCGCGTGCACGCCTTCAATGTCCAGCGCGGTGCTGACGGGTCGGGCTTCGGCAATCCGGGCCTGCGTTGCATGACTTGCCATTTCTTCAGCAATTCCAAGGCATTGCACGGTCCGCCCGGGGCCGAGAACTGGCATCTGGCGCCAGCCGAGATGGCTTGGTTCGGCAAATCCTCGGCCGAAATCTGCGCCCAGATCAAGGATCCCCTGCGCAACGGCAACCGCAGCTTGAAGGACGTCGCGGTGCATGTTCGCGACGACAGACTGGTTGCCTGGGGCTGGGCGCCGGGATCGGGTCGTGAACCAGCCCCGGGCTCCGCCGAAGCAACCTATCAAGCGATCGAAAACTGGGCAGCGGCCGGCGCATCTTGTCCGCCGGCGCAATGATCTTGCAACTTTCAGACTATATTGCGGTGCAACTTTGATGTAGAAGCGCGCTTCGCCGATCACGGCAAATTGAACACGGCTCGGCGCGCACCCATATCGGCGACGCGCCCGCGTTATGAGGACGCTGGCCGAACCCGCAGTGGAAAAAACGACGATGAGAATCAGGTTTCACAAGCTTGCAGCCGTTGTTGTGCTCATTGGTTTCGCGGCGTGGATGGCGACAGGCGAGTTTTCGTCGGTCGGCAGCGTAGCCGCCAACAAAGCCAAGGCAGCCGAAGCCGAACAGGCCAAGGCGCCGGACGCAAGCAAGCCGAAGACGGCGGAAGCCGAGCCTAAGGCACCGCTGCGCACCGTCGCGGTGGTGACGCCGCCACGCAAGACCTATGCACGCGCCATCCGCATTTCCGGGCTGACCGAAGCCGACAAGCGGGCGGTGCTGGCGACGCGCGTCGCCGGTGTCATCGACAAGCTGCCTGTCAAGCAAGGCGATCACGTCAAGACGGGGGATCTGGTGCTGATGCTTGCGGCGGAAGAAAAGATCTCGATGGTCGACAACGCCAAGCAATTGGTGGTGCAGCGCCAGGCCGAGCTGGACGCAGCCTTGCGGCTGATGAAGACCGGCAATCTGCCGAAGCTGCAGCTCGACACCGCGCGCTCGAACCTGACCTCGGCGCAGTCGCTGCTGGAAACGGCACAGGCCGAACTCGACCGCAACGAGGTGAAGGCGCCTTTCGACGGCGTTATCGACCGGGTGCCGGTGGAACTTGGCAGTTCCGTCATGCAAGGCGGCGAGGTGGCAACCATCCTCAAGCTCGATCCGGTGATTGCCCGTGGCGAAGTCAGCGAGCGCGATCTCGGCTATCTCAAGCTCGGCGACAAGGCCACCATACGGCTGGTCAGCGGCCAGACGGTCGAAGGCACCGTGCGCTACATCAGCCGCGACGCCTCGTCGGCGACCCGCACCTTCCGCGTCGAGGTTGCCGTCCCCAATGCCGACGGCTCGGTGCCGGCCGGCATGACGGCGGAAATCGCGCTCAACGCACAGCCGACCGACGCGGTGCTGCTGCCGCGCTCGGTTGTGACGCTCGGCGACAAGGGCGACCTCGGCATCCGTGCCGTCGGCAAGGACAACAAGGTGGCGTTCTTCCCCATCGACCTCGTCGACGACACGCCGACCGGCCTCGTCCTTGGCGGCATACCGGCCGACGCCCGCATCATCGTCGCCGGCCAGGAACTGGTGAAGGAAGGCGATCTGGTCAACCCGGTCGAGGCCGACCAGGCGACCATCAAGAAGCTGATCGGCGAGGCGACGACCGGCACCCAGTAGCGTAGCGCAGGTCGCGACACGCTAGCCCTGGGCGGGGACAATCGGCTGCGACGCAGCCCCTGAAGATTCAAGAAACAGGCGTTAGCCATGGATATCGTCAGACTCGCAATCAACAATGCCCGCCTGACCATCTCGGTGCTGGTGTTCCTCATCCTTGCCGGCGCGGTCGCATACCAGTCGACGCCGAAGGAAGCGGAGCCCGACGTTCCGATTCCGATGATGTATGTCAGCCTGATCTATCAGGGCATTTCGCCCGAGGATTCGGAGCGGCTTCTGCTGCGGCCGATGGAAAGCAAGCTGAAAAGCCTGAAGGGCCTCAAGGAGATGCGTTCGGCCGCCTTCCAGGGCGGCGGCTACGTGCTGGTCGAGTTCCAGCCGCAGACCAATCTGGCCACCGCGCTGCAGGACACGCGCAGCAAGGTACAGGACGCCAAGGCCGACCTGCCGCAGGCGGCGGAAGAACCCGTCGTCACCGAAGTCAACATTTCCGAATTTCCCGTGCTCGTCGTCACGCTCTCGGGAAATCTGCCCGAACGCGTGCTGACCGCCGCCGCACGTGAACTGCGCGACCGCATCGAGGAGGTTCCCGGTGTTCTCGAGGGCTCGCTGCAGGGTGCGCGCGACGATCTCGTCGAGGTCGTCATCGATCCGATGAAGCTGTCTTCCTATGGATTGCAGCTCGATCAGTTGATCGGTGCGGTCGGCAACTCCAACAGCCTGGTCGCCGCCGGCAACATCGAAGGCTCGGAGGGCAAATACGCCGTCAAGGTGCCGTCGCTGATCGAAACGCCGGAGGACGTCGCCGCACTGCCGGTGGTCGCCGGCCCCAATGCCGTGGTGCAGGCCAAGGACATCGCGACGATCCGCTCGACCTTCAAGGATGCCGAAACGGTGACCCGCCTCAACGGCAAGCCGGCCATCGCCATCGAAGTCAAGAAGCGCATCGGCTCCAACCTGATCGACACCATCGCCAAGGTGCGGGCGGTGTCCGACGAGTTCGTCAAGTCCATGCCCGAGGGCATGAACGTCACCTACACGCAGGACAAGTCGGTCTTCGTCAACCAGCTGCTCGGCGACCTGCAGAACCATGTGATGATCGCCGTCATCCTGGTGTTCATCGTCATCCTCTACGCGCTGTCCGGCCGCGCCTCGCTGCTCATCGGGCTTGCGATTCCGTCGTCCTTCCTGATCGGCATCCTGCTGCTGGCGATGATGGGCTACACGATCAACATGATCGTGCTGTTCAGCCTGATCCTGGCCGTCGGCATGCTGGTCGACGACGCCATCATCGTCACCGAGTTCGCCGAACGGCGAATGAGCGAAGGCATGCCGAAGGAGGAAGCCTTCGCGCTCGCCGCCAAGCGCATGGCCGGTCCGGTCATCGCCGCGACGATGACCCGCATCGCCGCCTTCTCGCCGCTACTGTTCTGGCCGGGCATCATCGGCGACTTCATGAAGTACATGCCGATCACGCTGATCGTCACCCTGTCGGCCTCGATGCTCTATGCGCTTGTCTTCGCGCCGACGCTGGGTGCGATCTTCGCCAAGGCGCCGCCGCATCATGAGGATGACAATCGCGACGGCTGGTACATGGCGATCGTCAAGCAGGCGGTGCGCTTCCCCATCACCGTGATGGTGCTGACCGTCGCGCTCTTGTTCGGCGTCGGCTTTGCCTATTCGAAATACGGCGCCGGCGTCGAGTTCTTCCCGAATGTCGAGCCGGATTACGGCCTGCTCTACGTGCATGCGCGCGGCAATCTTTCGCTGGCCGAAATGGATACCGCGACCAAGATCGCGGAAGACAGGCTGCTCGGCTGGCCAGGCGTGAAGTCGGTCTACACCCGCGTCGGCAAGACGCAAGGCGGCGGCCAGGACGTTCCCGAAGACGTCGTCGGCGTCATCCAGTACGAATTCATCGACTGGCGCGAGCGCAAGTCGGCGAACCACATCCTGGATGATCTGCGCGGCGTCATGGCCGGCATTCCCGGCGTCGATGTCGAGGTGCGCGTGCCGGAAGCCGGTCCGCCGACCGGCAAGCCGATCCAGATCAGGCTTTCGGCCGTCGACCCCAAGGGGCTCGACGACAAGGCCCGTGAGGTCGCGGCGCGCATCGGCAAGGTGCCCGGAGTCATCGATATTTCCGACGGCCTGCCGCCGCCCGGTGTCGACTGGGCGCTCGAGGTCGACCGTGCCAAGGCGGCGCAGTACGGCATCAGCCCAACCTCGGTCGGCACGGTGGTGCAGCTGGTGACCAACGGGCTGAAGCTCTCGGAATACCGGCCTGCCGGAGCCGACGACGCGGTTGACATAAGGCTGCGGCTGCCCGAAGACCGGCGCACGCTGTCGACGCTCGACGAACTCAGGGTGCAGACCTCACAAGGCTCGGTGCCGATCTCGAACTTCGTCGTGCGCAAGCCCGAGCCGACGGTCGGCATCCTCAACCGCATCGACGGCGCGCGTACGGTGGTTGTCCAGGCCAACGTCGCCGCCGGCGCCCAGGTCGCGGCTGTGCAGGAGCAGGTCACCAAGGCCGTCGCCGATATGGATCTCGGCAGCGGCATCCGCTGGAAGCTGGCCGGCTCGAACGAGGACAGCGCCGAAGCCAGCGCCTTCCTCAGCAAGGCCTTTGGGGCGGCGATCTTCCTGATCTTCCTGGTGCTCTTGGCGCAGTTCAACAAGTTCACCAGCGTCTGGCTGGTGCTGTCCTGCGTGGTCATGGCGACGATCGGCGTGTTTCTCGGGCTGCTGATAACAGGCGAGACGTTCGGTATCGTCATGTCGGGCATCGGCGTCATCGCTCTGGCCGGCGTGGTGGTGAACAACAACATCGTGCTGATCGACACGTATGACCGGCTCCGTGAAGAAGGCTGGGACAAGGTCGAGGCGGTGCTGCAGACTTGCCGCGAGCGCGCCCGTCCGGTGGTGCTGACGGCTGTTTCGGCCATTCTCGGCGTGCTGCCGATCGCCTTCGGCCTCGGGTTGGAAATCTTCCATCACGAGACGACGATCAACGCGCCGTCGACGCAATGGTGGATTTCGCTGTCGTCGGCGATCGTCTTCGGCCTGTCCTTCGCCACGGTGCTAACACTGGTGGTAACGCCGTCGATGCTGATGGTGTTCACCCGCGCCAAGGTCAAGCCGGGAGCGCGGCGCGGCTTGATCAGCCGGCTGTTCCGGCGCGGCAAGGGCGAGATTTCCTCGACCGATGCGCAGGGGCAGGATGTCGGAGCAGAGCCGGGTATCGCCTTTCCGAAAGCCGCCGAATAGACCAATCCGATTTGACCGCAAAAGGCCGTCCGGAACAACCGGGCGGCCTTTTGCATTGTTCTTGGGCGAAACGTCGAACTGCGGGGTTCTCATGCCGATCACCACCATCGTCATCATCGTCCTGGTCCTTATCCTCATCGGCGCGGTGCCGGCCTGGCCGCATTCACGCTCCTGGGGCTATGGGCCGTCGGGTATTGTCGGCGTGGTGCTGGTGGTGCTTATGGTGCTGCTGTTGATGGGACGGCTCTGAGGCGCCCTCTCAATTCGCGGAGATTGTCAATGTGCGGAGGAGCATCGCCCGCCATCGCGGACGTCAGGCAGCTTTCGCAACGCCGGTCACGGTGGCAATGCCGATATCCCCGAGAGCTTCAGTGACGGCCTGATCCAGCGGCGTGTGGGGGATCGCGCCGATGATGCCTTCCAGCCTTGCCGACGCCAGTTGGTGCGGTTCGAAGCGCAGATAGGACATCGACACGATCTCACGCCACATCGCCACGAACGGGCTACCGGCGCGCAGCACCCACCAGGCCATCGAGGTCATCTTGAGCGGACGCCCAAGCGCCTTCTCCGCGGCTGCCTTGATCTCCAGGTCGGTGACGGGATGGCCGGGGAAGTTGAAGGCTTCATAGGCGCCGAGCTTGTCCAGGTTCTGCGCCAGTCCGACGAAAGCCCTGGCCAAATCCGGTAGGTAGGCCCATTCATGCACGAGGTCGACCGGGCCGGGCGCCGTATAGATACCCTTGTTGATCTTGGCAGCGACGACCAAGTCGAACCACGAGCCGCTGCCGGTGCCGCCAAAGAAGTCGCCGGCCCGCAAAATGATGGTGCGGACGCGGTGTGCTTCGGCCTCGCGGTGAAACAGGTCCTCCATGGCGACGCGGATGCGCCCCTTGTCGGTCGTCGGGCGGAACGGCGTGTCTTCCGTGATCACCTCCGGCATCGGCGACCCATAATTGTATACGGTCCCGGGAAAGAGATGCAGTGCGTTGTTGGCATGGCAAGCGGCCATGACATTCTCGGCGATCGGCAGGCACTTGACCCATTCGGTGTAGATCGGGTTGAGGCCGTTGAAGATGATGTCGACACCTTCCGTGGCGCGGATCAGCGCTTCCCGGTCGAGCGCGTCACCGGCAACGGCCGTAGCGCCTTCAAGTTCAGTTGGCAGTTTGCCGTTGCGGGTCACGGCGCGGACCTCGTAGCCTGCGTCGATGAAGGCCTTGGCGACCACGCGGCCGAGCCGGCCACTGGCGCCTAGAATTGCGATCTTGGTCATTGGAAGCACTCCTGGGTTGGGTTTGCGTGGTCGGTCGGGAGGCGCGATCGGGATCAGCGACAAGCGCGATCGAGATCAGCGGCTGCCGAAGAGGTCGCGGTTGCTGCCTTGCGTGACCGGCTGCCGGACGGCCGCATACGGGCTGTGGATCGAAGCGGTGGTCGTGTTGTCGGTGCTGGTGACAGCCGGCTGGCTGGCGTCGTCCGAGCCAAACTTGTCGCTGCCGGCAAAAGCGGCGCTGACGGAAATGAGGATGGCGGCAGTGGTGAGAGCGATCTTGGTCATCTGAGTTCTCCTGGTGGGTGTTTGCAGTCCGTGTTGGTGTCTGCAGCCGGAATATGGTCGCTCCGAACGCGCATGGAAATTGACTACAGATGGCGATCTGATATTCATAAATGAATGACTGAAATCGACTGGAACTTGATCAAGAGCTTTGTCGCCGTGGCGGAATCCGGCAGCCTGTCGGCCGCCGCGCGAAAGCTTTCGGCCAGCCAGCCGACGCTTGGCCGTCACATCGGCGAGTTGGAACAGGCGCTGGGCGTCACGCTGTTCCGTCGAGGACGGCACGGCTACGAACTGACGGAGGCCGGCAGCACGCTGTTCGAACGCGGCAAGGCGGTCAGCGAGCAGGCAAGCGCCTTCTCACTGCTGGCGCTGGGTTCGGTAGAGGCCATCGAAGGCACGGTGCGCATCGCCGCCAGCGAGGTGGTGGCGGCCTATGTCCTGCCTGAGATGACGATGCGGCTGGGGATCGAGGAGCCCGGCATCGAGGTCGAGATCGTCGCCTCTAACCAGGTCGAGAACCTGCTGCGTCGAGATGCCGACATCGCCATCCGCATGGTCAAGCCGGCGCAGAACGAGCTGATGGCACGCAGGGTCTGCGATATCGAGCTCTGCGCCTGCGCGGCCAAATCCTATCTCGACAGGCGCGGCCGTCCGCTGAAGCCTGCCGATCTTGTCGACCACGACCTGGTCGGATTCGACCGCGGCGACGAGATCATCAGGGGCTTTACCCAGTTGGGCATCCCCGTCACCCGGAGCAGCTTCCGCTTCAGGGCCGACAACCAGATCGTTTTGTGGGAAGCGGTGCGGGCGGGAAACGGCATCGGCCTCGGTCAGGAGCCGCTGGCCGACAGGGATCCTTTGATAGAGAAGGTTCTGCCAGATCTGCCGCTGCCAGTTCTGCCGGTGTGGCTGGCGATGCATCGCGACGTGCGTACCAGCGTGCGCATCCGCCGGGTGGTGGATTTTCTCCACGAGGAGCTGAAACGCTATTCGGCGGGTGCTGGCGCGAATTCGGCGCGGTGAGCGAGCCCGGCCATCAGCAACACGATGATCAGCAGTCCCGACATGGTGATGAAGATCGGGCCGAAGCTGGAATGCTCGGCAACGAAGCCGATCGCCGACGGCGCCACCAGTATGCCGCAGTATCCGATAGTGGTGACCACGCTCATGCCGGTGCCGGAAGACATGCCTTCCTGGTTGCCGCCAGCCGAAAAGATGATTGGCACCATATTGGCGATGCCGAAGCCGCAAAAGGCAAAAGCTGCAATGGCGAGCCAAGGCGAGGGCGCCAGGCCAGCCACCAGCATGCCGACCGCGGCTACGAGGGCCGACACGCGCAGCGTCGTCACCGCGCCGAAGCGATTGCGTATGCCGTCGCCGAAGAACCGCGTAATCGCCATGACGCCCGAAAATCCGGCGTAGGCGAGGCCGGCAACGGCGAGATCGGCGCCGAGCTCCTGGCGCAGATACAGGGCTGCCCAGTCGAGCACCGCGCCTTCGGAGATCATCGCCAGCAGCGCCATCAGTCCGATCAGATAAACCAGCGGGTTTGCCGGCAGTGCGAATTTGTGGTGCTCGGCTGCCTGCGGGCTGTCTTCGGTGAGGAGATGGCGAACGGCCACCGCGATCACCGCGAAGGCAAACACCGTTACCGCCGCCGCGTGAGCGAGGTGGCCGTAGTGCTGGATGGCAAAGCCGCCGAGGCCGCCGCCGGCGAAGCCGCCGAGACTCCAGAAGCCGTGCGAGGACGACATGACGGCGCGGGAGAGCCGCCGTTCGACCACCACGGCATTGGCATTCATGGCAACGTCCATGCCACCGATCGAGCCGCCGAAGATGATCATGGCCGCGGCCGCCAGCGGTACGTTGGGCGCCAGCGCCACGACCATCAGACCGAGGCTGCCGCACAGGGCGAACCAGCGCAGTACGGTGCGCGAGCCATGTCTGGAGATCAAATGGCCGCACCAGGTCATCGCGACGACGGCACCGACGCCGAATAAGAGTATCAGCAGGCCGAGCGTGAACTTCGAGATCTCCAGCCGAGTCAGGAACACCGGAATCTGCGGCGCCCAGCTGCCCGTCAGGAAGCCGTTGGCGAGGAAAATGGCCGCGAGCGCCCATCGTCCGCGAATGGCAGTCAGCTTGGCAGTTGACGCGTTCATGAGGCGAATCCCGCTGAAAATGGCTTCGCGCGGCAAATTAGATCGATTCAATTTTCAGTCAAGGCTCTTTTGGGAAGCATTTTTGAGCCATGGCCTCGAGCGATCGCTGGGGCGGCCTTAATGGTCCTTGGGGCGCCTTGCCTCGAATTCGGCCTTCTTGGCGTCGGAGGCCTCGGTCTGGTTCAGCGTCTGCCATTCCCCATAAGGCATGCCGTAGACGATCTCGCGCGACTGATCCTTGGTGAGATCGACGCCCTCGGCATTGGCTGCCTCCCGATACCAGTTCGACAGACAGTTGCGGCAGAAGCCGGCGAGATTCATCAGGTCGATGTTCTGCACATCGTTGCGTTCGCGCAGATGCTCGACCAGCCGGCGGAAGGCGGCCGCTTCGAAATCGCGTTGCTGCTCGTCGCTGAGTTCGGTCATCGAAACCTCCGTCATAGCGGCCCGGTGCGCGAGCCGAACATCTTCACCACATGTATATCGGGACGGCGGTCGATCGCGTCAACGATCGGCGCCAGCCGTTCGGCCCAGGCGAGCGCGCCCTTCTGGTCCGATATCAGATCCTGTCTGATCTCGATCAGCGCATGGGCGAAGCCGTTGACGATGGCGTGCTTGTACATGGTGTCGCCGCGCAGCGCGCCGTCATAGGGTTCGTTGTCGCCGACGACGAGGTTCTTGTCCTGCGCCAGCATGTCTATCAACGGCCGCGCCACGCGGTCGTCGAGGTCCCACAGGATCCCGACGTGCCAAGGACGCTGGATTCCTTGCATGGCGGGGGTGAAGGAATGCACCGAAAAGATGAAGGGCACCTGGGCGGAAGCCTGTGCGACCGAGGCGATCATGGCGCCGACGGCGTCGTGATAGGGCCGGTAGAACCCGTCGAGCCGCCTCTCGCGCTCATCGGCAGCGATGGGGTAATTCCCAGGTACGACAGTGCCGTCATAAAGCTGGCGAATGAGCGTCGGGTCGTCTTCGCCGCGATTGGGATCGATCAGCAGCCGCGAAAAATTGGCAAGCACCGCCGGCACGCCGAGCAGGGCAGCCAGTTCGCGCGTCACCGCCTCGACGCCGATGTCATAGGCGATGTGGCGGTCGAACTCGGCTGAGGGCAGGCCGAGGCTGCCGTAGTCGTCGGGCAGGTCGCGGCGGGCATGATCGCCCAACAGCACGATGCCTCGCTTGCGGTCGCCCTCGATGATGTCGAAAGGCGCGAAAACTGTGGATCGGGTCATTGGCGGGAAATGGTCTGTTCGCGGGCTTCCGGGGAGGGTGCTATCGTCATTCCACGAAGACGACGCTTGCGCAATGCCGTTGTTTGGCCAAGGTTTCCCGGGAAATCTGGCACAAGTCGGCGAATTGTGCGCCGGAGCCTTTCTAAATCGATTGGAATGGAACAAAACGGTGCGTTGACATGCGCCCGGACTTTTCCGAAAAGGGGCGCAGAGAGATGCTGATGTGGTTTTTGAGGGGTTTTCGGATGAGTTCCGCCGGCGGGCAGCGCATGCGCTCTGCCTTTGCCATGCCGCTCCTCACTCTTGCCATCGGCCTGTCGGCCATGGTCGTGGCTTCGCCGGCGCGCGCCGATTTCCGCGTCTGCAACGCCACGCAGAACCTGGTCGGTGTCGGCATCGGCTATCGCGCCAAGGCCGGCTGGATCACCGAAGGCTGGTGGCACATCGAGGGATCGAGTTGCAAGACGCTGATCGAAGGGCCGCTGTCATCAAGGTTTTACTATCTTTATGCAGAAGACGCCGAACGCGGTGGACGCTGGGACGGCCCGATCAACATGTGCGTGGCTGAAAAAGAGTTCAAAATCGCCGGCGTAACCGACTGCGTCGCCCGGGGCTTTCAGCGCGCCGGATTCCAGGAATATGACACGGGCGAACAGGCAAGCTGGATGGTCCAGCTGACCGATGAGTCCACAACGGGAGGCGCTCCAGCCGCCCCGGGAACAAACAGTCAATGAGACGTAGCCGCAAGGTCAAGATCCTAGCCACCATCGGTCCGGCCTCCTCGTCGGAGGAGATGCTGAAGAAACTGTTTGAAGCGGGTGCCGATGTGTTCCGCATCAATATGAGCCATACCGACCATGAACTGATGCGCACGCTGGTCGGACGCATCCGCGCTGTCGAGGAAGCGGTTGGCCGGCCGATCGGCATCCTGGCCGATCTGCAAGGGCCGAAGTTGCGCGTCGGCAAGTTCGCCAACGGCAAGGAAGTGCTGACGCAAGGCCAGACCTTCACCCTCGACGACAATCCAGAGCCTGGCACCTCGACCAGGGTCTATCTGCCGCATCCGGAAATTCTGAGCTCGGTCGAAGCCGGCCATCGCCTGCTGATCGACGATGGCAAGCTCGAGCTGAAGGCGGTGAAGAGCGACGGCAAGTCGATCGTCTGCACCGTCGTCGCCGGCACCACCATTTCCGACAAGAAGGGCGTCAGCCTGCCCGACACCGACCTCCCGGTCGGCGCGCTGACCGAGAAGGATCGCAAGGACCTCGATGCCGTGCTGGCCACAGGCGTCGACTGGGTGGCGCTGTCCTTCGTGCAGCGGCCGGAGGATTTGGCCGAAGCGCGCAAGATCGCACGCGGCCGGGCGCTGATCATGGCCAAGATCGAAAAGCCGCAGGCCGTCGCCCGGCTGGCCGAGATCATCGAATTGTCCGACGCGCTGATGGTCGCCCGCGGCGATCTCGGCGTCGAGATGCCGCTCGAGGCAGTGCCCGGCATCCAGAAGCAGATCACGCGCGCCGCACGCCGCGCCGGCAAGCCGGTGGTGGTTGCAACGCAGATGCTGGAATCGATGATCACGGCACCGGTGCCGACCCGCGCCGAGGTGTCCGATGTTTCGATCGCCGTCTTCGAAGGCGCCGATGCCATCATGCTGTCGGCGGAATCGGCGGCGGGTGCCTATCCCGTCGAGGCCGTGGCAATGATGAACCGTATCGCCACCAAGGTCGAAACCGATCCGACCTATGCCGGCATCATCAACGCCCAGCGCTCCGAGCCGGAGGCGACTGGCGCCGATGCCATTTCGCTGGCCGCGCGCGAGATCGCCGAAACGCTGAAGCTGGCGGCGATCATCACCTACACCGCATCAGGCACCACAGGCCTGCGCGCCGCACGCGAGCGGCCGCAAGTGCCTGTTATCGCGCTGTCGCCGATCCTCAACACGGCGCGGCGGCTGTCGCTTTTGTGGGGCACGCATTGCGTCGTCTCACCCGACGCCGTCGACCTCGACGACATGGTCAATCGCGCCTGCCGCATCGCCTTCGACGAAGGCTTCGGCAAGCCGGGCGACCGCGTCATCATCACCGCGGGCGTACCGCTGCGGACACCGGGTTCGACCAACATGCTGCGCATCGCCTATATCGGGTCGGACACACAAGTCAGCCGCTAGATTCCCAAAGCGTGTCGCCTCTGAACGGATTCAGGCGACCGCTTCAGGTCGGCGCGAGTTCGGCCTGCGGTACCTTGATATCGGCGCATCTGCCGGCGCCGTAGGCGTCGCCAGCGATGCGCGCCTCCACTGCCGTTGCCATCGCCTGCAGGTCTATACTCTTCCCGGCGACCTTCTCGATGGCGCCGACGGTCAGGTCGGGCGCGATCCAGTCTGGCTTGTGACCGAGATTGTGCACCCAGACGAGTTCGGCACGGGCAATGTCGCGCGCCAGGCCGACCGAATGGATATGTGCATAGACCACCTTGTCGCGATCGCCTGAAATGACCACGGTTGGCGCCTTGATCTCGTTGTAGCGCGGTGCGGCACCGAGGGCATAGCGATAGAGCCCGGCGACATCGGTGGCGTTGGCACGAAAGGCTGTTGGTCGCAGCACCAGCGGGATAGAGGCCATTCTGAGATAATTGTCGGGCACCTTGTTGGGCGAGAAAACGCAGGTGGTGGCGTCGGCCATCTGCAGTGTACCGGCCGGATAGGTCAGCGCCTCGGAAAACAGCCAGCCGAGCACTGGCATGGTGGTCAGATCGTAGTACCAGGCGGTTGCGCCGCCCGGCCATGGGTGGGTCGCCGGTGCGAGGAAGACCAGTCCAAGTGTCTTGTCTGGATGCTCCCGGCCAAAGGCCGATGTCACCACGCCGCCGAAGGAATGGCCGACGATGACAGCCTTCTTGATGCCGAGATGGTCCATCAGTGCGGCAATGGTGTTGGCCTGCGCCGACGGGGTCTCGTTGTTGGTGCCGCGACCCGACCAGCCATGGCCTGGCCGGTCGAAGAACAGCATTTCGGCGCGGCCTTCGAGCAAGGGGCGCAGCGGCAGCATCTGGTCCCTGAGGTTGGCGCTGGCGCCGTGGATGAAGACGATTGGCGGCAGCTCGGCATTGGCGGGTGCCGGAACATGGACATAGTGGATGCGGGCGCCGTCGATGTCGGCGAACTCGCCGATCGGCGGATTGCGGCGCTCGATCAGCCATGAGCCCACGCGGGTGACGCCGACAAAGCCGAACACAAGCGCCATCAGGAAGGCAAGGGCGGCGTAGATCAGGTTCATGGGGGAGATACGGAGGTGGAGGGGGATAAGTTGTAGGGG